>NZ_JBXWTH010000092.1:2500-6189 GCF_059613825.1 Ruegeria sp. SATB027 | reverse complement strand
GTATTGGTTGCGGGAGTAGGATTTGAACCTACGACCTTCAGGTTATGAGCCTGACGAGCTACCGGGCTGCTCCATCCCGCGTCAGAGTCAGATTTGTTTTCATCGTTTTAGAGAGATTTGGGGATTTTGCTAGGTTTGGCGGTGACCTACTCTCCCGGGGCTTAAGCCCAAGTACCATTGGCGCGGCAGTGCTTAACTTCCGGGTTCGGGATGGGACCGGGTGTTTCACTTGCGCTATGACCACCAAACCGAGGAAAATCCCCATGTCGCTGTTTTTGCGGAGCAAAAAAGCGACGGGTGGCAGGCAGCGTATTTGTGAAGCAAATGCGCGGTGCCACTCGGTTGTGTAATCAATCAACAGTGCCGTTTGCGTTGGCACGCGCTGTCCATGTTCAAGGTGTGTATGTTTTTGGCTTTTTGATTTCGCCTACCGCTTCGCTACTTGAGGCGGTTGGTGTCTTTCCATTACTGGATCAAATCAAGCCTATCGGGCGATTAGTACCGGTCAACTGAACGCATTACTGCGCTTACATCTCCGGCCTATTGACGTGGTGGTCTTCCACGGCCCTCAGGGAGACCTTGTTTTGAGGGGGGCTTCCCGCTTAGATGCCTTCAGCGGTTATCCTGTCCGATCATAGCTACCCAGCACTGCCGTTGGCACGACAACTGGTCCACCAGTGGATCGTTCACCCCGGTCCTCTCGTACTAGGGGCAACTCCTCTCAAGTCTCCTACACCCACGGCAGATAGGGACCGAACTGTCTCACGACGTTCTAAACCCAGCTCACGTACCTCTTTAAACGGCGAACAGCCGTACCCTTGGGACCTGCTCCAGCCCCAGGATGAGATGAGCCGACATCGAGGTGCCAAACACTGCCGTCGATATGGACTCTTGGGCAGTATCAGCCTGTTATCCCCGGCGTACCTTTTATCCGTTGAGCGATGGCCCTTCCACTCGGGACCACCGGATCACTATGGCCGTCTTTCGACTCTGCTCGACTTGTCAGTCTTGCAGTCAGGCTGGCTTCTGCCATTGCACTCAACGAGCGATTTCCGACCGCTCTGAGCCAACCTTCGCGCGCCTCCGTTACGCTTTAGGAGGCGACCGCCCCAGTCAAACTACCCGCCACGCAGGGTCCCGGATCCGGATAACGGACCGCGGTTAGACATCAAGAGTGCGAAGGGTGGTATCTCAAGGGAGGCTCCACAGGTACTTGCGTTCCTGCTTCAAAGCCTACCACCTATCCTGCACATCACAATCCTGATGCCAGTGCGAAGCTGTAGTAAAGGTGCACGGGGTCTTTCCGTCTAACCGCGGGAAGCCTGCATCTTGACAGGCAATTCAATTTCGCTGAGTCGATGTTGGAGACAGCGGGGAAGTCGTTACGCCATTCGTGCAGGTCGGAACTTACCCGACAAGGAATTTCGCTACCTTAGGACCGTTATAGTTACGGCCGCCGTTTACCTGGGCTTCAATTCAAGGCTCTCACCTCTCCTTTTAACCTTCAGGCACCGGGCAGGCGTCAGACCCTATACGTCGTCTTGCGACTTCGCAGAGCCCTGTGTTTTTAATAAACAGTCGCCACCCCCTGGTTTGTGCCCCCAGCCCCTAGTTGCCTAGGAACCGGGCCTCCTTCTCGCGAACTTACGGAGGTATTTTGCCGAGTTCCTTCAACATCGTTCTCTCAAGCGCCTTGGTATGCTCTACCAGTCCACCTGTGTCGGTTTAGGGTACGGTCTGATGGAGGGCTATTTCCAGGAACCACTCAGCAGCCCAATCAATCCGATAAGATTGAACTACACCTGTGATCCGTCACATCCTCCTGGCCTAGGAATATTAACCTAGTTCCCATCGCCTACGCCTTTCGGCCTCGGCTTAGGGGCCGGCTTACCCTGCTCAGATTAGCTTTAAGCAGGAACCCTTGGACTTTCGGCGAGAGTGTCTCTCACACTCTTTGTCGCTACTCATGTCATCATTCTCACTAGTGATCTCTCCACCGGATCCCTCACAGGCCGGCTTCATCGAAAGAACTCGATCCGTCATTACACCTCGCTGCTGTTACACAACACAGATGCAAATACGGATGAGTTCTATGTCACACTACGCTCTGCTACCATGCCTTACGGCATCCTAAGCTTCGGCTCATGGCTTGAGCCCCGTTACATCTTCGCCGCAGGACAACTTATTTAGACCAGTGAGCTGTTACGCTATCTTTAAAGGATGGCTGCTTCTAAGCCAACCTCCTGGTTGTTTTGGTCGTCCCACCTGCTTTCCCACTTAGCCATGAATTGGGGGCCTTAGCTGTAGGTCAGGGTTGTTTCCCTCTCCACTACGGACGTTAGCATCCGCAGTGTGTCTGCCATCTAGTACTCCCGGGTATTCGGAGTTTGGTTAGGATCAGTAAGCCTGTGGGGCCCCATTACCCATCCAGTGCTCTACCCCCCGGGGTATTCGGATGACGCTCTACCTAAATAGATTTCGCAGAGAACCAGCTATCTCCGAGTTTGATTGGCCTTTCACCCCTAGGCACAGCTCATCCCGATCCTTTTCAACGGATGTGGGTTCGGTCCTCCAGTAAGTGTTACCTTACCTTCAACCTGGCCATGCCTAGATCACTCGGTTTCGGGTCTGATCCCACGAACTCATTCGCCCTATTAAGACTCGCTTTCGCTACGCCTACACCTAACGGCTTAAGCTTGCTCGTGAGACCAAGTCGATGACCCATTATACAAAAGGTACGCCGTCACCCCGCAAGGAGGCTCCGACTGATTGTAGGCGTTCGGTTTCAGGTACTGTTTCACTCCCCTCGTCGGGGTGCTTTTCACCTTTCCCTCACGGTACTGGTTCGCTATCGGTCAGCAAGGAGTACTTAGCCTTCGAAGGTGGTCCTCCGATCTTCAGACAGAATTTCACGTGTTCCGCCCTACTTAATACGTCCGATCATGCTTCATATACGGGACTGTCACCCTCTATGGTCCTGCTTCCCAACAGGTTCTATTCACACTCACGGCTCGGCTGGTCCCCGTTCGCTCGCCACTACTAGGGGAGTATCAATTGATTTCCTTTCCTCCGGGTACTTAGATGTTTCAGTTCCCCGGGTTTGCTCTTAAAACCCTATGTATTCAGGTCTTAAGTACCTGGTCATGCTCATTATTGATCAGCTGTGCCAACAATAACAAACATTCAGGTGGGTTGCCCCATTCAGAAATCCATGGATCAAAGCTTATTCTCAGCTCCCCATGGCTTATCGCAGAGTATCACGTCTTTCATCGCCTCTTGCTGCCAAGGCATTCACCAAACGCCCTTCTCGCGCTTGATTTGATCCAGAAAAAGAAAGACATAACATGTTGCGCTACCGCCTATTCGGCTACTTGAGCGCGTGAAGCCTTTCGGCCTTTCGGCCTGCAGGCTTCGACTATGTCGATCGTGATCACCCAGCTGGTAACTAAAGGCGATCGTTCTTCTGAACCAAAAACATACATTTCCCGCCCCCGCCACTTGGACGAGGACAATTGAGCAACCCCATATGGTCTCCCAGCCGTGCAGCTGATCAACGCAGGTCGCTCGGGTTAGTATATTTGACTTGGACAACTCTGTTCTTTTCAGTCGCGATACACGAGACAGGCCGGCTAGACCCAAACCGTGCCGTCCATCAGATGATGGAAACGACCGAGATCAGTGCCACACTC
>NZ_JBXWTH010000091.1:0-3598 GCF_059613825.1 Ruegeria sp. SATB027 | reverse complement strand
CCAACTGCTCATGCACCATTGCTACCCCACTGGATTCAAACAGGGAATCCCTCACGCCATTTGTGCAACAAAGCCCCGGCCCCTTTGGGCACACAACAAAACCGAAAAGCCCGGCGCATCTGCCGAAGCCATTGATTTCATGCAGCAATTCTAGATCGGCAACGCATATCGGCAAAACCTTGCTTGAAAGTACGAAATGTGTTCATTTTTCAATTACTTTGCAAACATGGAAGATCGGCAAAATGCTGGAAACACCCGCCAGGATCGAACCCTGCTTCTTCGAGGAGCATATTCCTACAGAACTGGCAGACCTTTCGGTCGACATCCAGAGGGAAGCCACCGGGCTGGGACAAGGGTTGCATCCTGACAGCGCAGCCGAACTTGCCGATCTCGTCCGTGTGATGAACTGCTACTACTCCAACCTGATCGAAGGACACAACACGCGCCCCCGCGACATCGAAAGGGCGCTGGCTGGTGCCGAGCTTGAGGAAGAAACCCGTCCTCTCGCCCTTGAGGCCCGAGCGCACGTCATCGTTCAACGGGCCATCGATGAGATGCATCGCATAGGCACCCTGCCCCGCCCCACATCCGTCGAATTCCTGACTTGGGTCCATAAGAGCTTCTATGACGAGATGCCGGATGAGTTTCGGGTCATCGAACATCCCGACGGCACAAAAGAGCCCATCGTTCCGGGACGCATGCGCCAGGATGACGATCGGGAAGTTGCGGTCGGGCGCCACCTACCTCCTTCATCGTCGCGCGTCGCGGCATTCATGGACCATTTCGACAAACGATTTCAGATTGCGGCGCGGTCTTCGAGCGGACGGATCATCGCGATCGCGTCTGCACATCACCGGCTCAACTACATCCACCCTTTCCCGGATGGTAACGGCCGTGTCAGCAGACTGATGTCTCATGCCATGGCCCTCACAGCGGGGATTGGTGGCCAAGGGCTCTGGTCCGTATCACGTGGGCTGGCCCGCGGGCTAACCGATCGGGGCGAGTACAAACGGATGATGGATCTGGCCGACAGTCCACGTCGCGGAGACCGCGACGGACGGGGGAACCTGTCAGAAGCGGCACTGAAGACGTTTAGTGAATGGTTCCTAAAGGTGACGCTCGACCAGATCAGCTTCTCAGCAAGATTGTTCGATCTCGGCGGACTGGACCAACGGTATCGTCGTCTTGTTGCAGATACCATCGATGACAAGCGAGCGCCGGAACTAATCTCGGCGGTTCTTCGGCATGGGGCACTGGAACGAGGCGATGCGCAGATTGTGCTCAAGACGTCCGAGCGTACTGCTCGCAACACGCTGAGTAAACTGACCGCCGCCGGATACCTGACTTCCGTCTCGCCGAAGACGCCAGTTCGGTTGGCGTTTCCGTTGGATTATCGAGAGCGGCTCTTTCCAAACCTCTTTGGAGATGGTGACCTCCCACAATAACTTTAGGGATTTAGGGTTTAATGCCTGGCCGCCGATTTCTTCCATGGCCTGCGAGATTTTCATCAAGGCTTGCTCGTGTGTCACTTGTCCACCGCGGTGGACATTTGCTGGTCTGAGATAAACTGAAGAACCACCACGCGCCGCTAGGTGCGTTTGGACAGTTTTGGTTGCCACAAGCGCCGCTTCTCGTTTGAAGTCCACCGCGGTGGACATTAGACAGTTCGCTCATTGGTTTCGGACAGTCGCTTTATCAAAGCTAATGGATCAAATTGGTTTTGCCTTTGACCCAGGGTGATACTGTGAAAATACGCCCCAAAATCCCGGATGCGTTTTCCAAGTTGTAGCATGATGAAGATCGCGCATGACGCTTTCTGAGCTCCTACAGCATTCTTGGCTTTCTCGAAAGTTTCTGGGTGAATGCCCATCATGGGTGCAAGTGTTCGAGCATGGTTTTCAATGTCCAACCAGTTTCTAAGTCTCTCTGTGGAGAACGATGTCGCCTGATCGCAGACTGAGGTCAGCAAGTCTGGTTTCAGGGCCTCATCGCCTATGTTGCTATCTAAATCTTTTTTTTCTTCTTCAGACTTAGATTGATGCCGGACAGTTTGTCCGTCATTGGCGGGCAATTCCATAGTTTCAGGCGGGTCATCCGGGGTAGACAAACTCTGGCATTTTGCATCTGTATTGGCGAGCAGAGCGTGGTATTCGGGGAGGCTCAGCTTCCTGCGTAGAGCTTTCCGTGCGTGGTTGATGAATGCGTTGCTAGGATCGTGCTCCTCCAAATGGGCGAGCTTTGTAAGGATCTGTTTGCGGACAAATATCCGATCTCGCCGGTTATTCTCCATCTCTTGCGCGATGGCTATAAGCTCGCTTGCACGTTGGAGCAGGGGGGTGAGAGACAATCCATAACTGATGCACTCCCCGCCGGATGAGCGAACGCGGTAGCGCTTTCGGTTCGAGCTGTCATTGCGCTTGATGAATCCGAGTTCAACAAAGCGGTTGATGTGCCTCCGGAGTGTCCGTTCGTCGATTCCGCCAACGCGCTGGCAAAGTGAATTATTAGACGCAAAAACCGTTTCGCCATGGCCAGGTTTCAGAAAACTGAGCATTGCTTGAAGTGTCTGTATGTGGCCAGGACGTAGACCAAACACGCTGCGTGCATCTCTCAGGGCTCTGAAGATGGTCCAGACGTCGGTTTCAGATGGGGGAAATGAGCCGCGGGTTGCATCAGCACCTGCGGCTTCGATCGAGAGTTTTGTAAATGCCATGGCTTGTTCACGACGACCGTTCGGCCCACAACTTCTCCGTCTCTTTCCTCGAATTTTCGCGGAAAAAGGCAAAAAATATCAGTCCACCGAATCGGTGACTCTTGACCGGTATGCTGGAGGTTGCTACATCAAAGATGCTAATCAGATGATGAGGGCTCTCCAGGGGAAACTTTGGGGGGCTCTTTTCTTTCGGGTCTTCGCTTTTCTCCTCTGCTCGTGTTGCTCTGTGTGGCCTGGGTCAGGACCCAGAGCCTCTCTCATTCCGCCACTGTACGAAGAGTTGCAAAAGCGTAGCTTCCGCGTGTTCTTCGAGCCATTGGCCGAATTCTGGATTGTCCTTCTTGGTGATCTTGAGAGCGATCGCCTTCTCATCGATTGTCAGCGTGCCCAATGAACTGCCGTTCTCATCATTGATGACCGAAGTCAGCCCACGATTGGGCGGCTTCTTGTCGCTACGTGCTTTGCTCGAGCAAGCCGAATAGACCGCTTGGAACTTTTCGGAACTAGGAGTGTCGTCGGGCAGGGCGGCGAGCGCCTCTTTGGCGATGTCCACCAAATCTACCTTCACCGATAAGGCAGCTAGCTCACCCCACTGCCGTCGTCCGATCCCATGTGCTGGCCCGATGAGTTGAACAAGACCGTCTGGCAGTTGTTCTATGACGACCCTGTGGTTGGATACGCCTTGCCGGGTCAGACCTAGAGCATCTTGAATGACACCGGGTTTGTACCCGGATTCTTGCATCTCTTTGATAAAAATAGACTTTTCTATAAAAGACGGATCAAGCCTGAGGTTGTTCTCCTGGCCTTGAGCGTGTCTAACGTCAGCGCTTGTGGGACAGATTTGAGGTTTTCGTAACGGAGGATTTCTGGTTCATCGCAGCCTAT
>NZ_JBXWTH010000090.1:0-9115 GCF_059613825.1 Ruegeria sp. SATB027 | reverse complement strand
GGCCTTTAACAATATGACTTGGAAAATGGCCGCATAGGGTCAATAGTGAAACTGTCCGGAAACAGGGACGAAGTCCAAGTACCCCAGTGTCCGGAAACAGAGACGAAGTCCAATCGGCCGGCAACAACTTGGCAATACCAAACTCGGATCTGTTGACCATATTCTCAATCACGTTAGATAACTTGGCAGTGCCTTAAAAGTGATCCAAAAGTTGGTTTTTTCCATTGTATTTCCTAAATAAAAAGTGTCATGAAAGCGTATGGGGCGTTTATTAGTGGGTAGCAAGATGTCAGTAGTAGAATTTAAGAGTTGTTTGCCGCTTGAAAACCTAGATCCCGCTAAACACTGCCGGGTCTGTGGCCTCAAATATCCTCTTCCCGTTTGGGGTCCAGATGGTCTTTATCCCATGCTTGAACAATGTATTTGCTGTGGCGTCATGATTGGTTATGAAGATGTGGATCGCAATGCGTGTCTTGTTTATCGAATCTACTGGCAAAAAAGCCACTGTGGCAAATGGTACAAAGACAGCAAACGCCCGGCTGGTTGGAGTCGGGACGAACAGTTGAAATTTGTTCCTAAAGAGTTTCGTTGATGGTGGTCAGAATGAGTTCGAAGATTTTGTTAACCTTATGTGCTGTTTCATTAGCCGGATGCGTATATGGTCCAGAGGCTTACGAAACTGACCCGGTGAAAGTTCAAAGCCCGAAAGGCGTTGTTACCTGCCAGCTTTACACAAAGTCGCGGGTTCTCTGGGATCGCGCTATAAACCGGCCTGAGGACATGAGCGTGGCCGAGGCCGACGCGATCTGCAAACAGGAAGGCAGGCGCCAACAGAGGCTGTAAATAACGATAGAAATAATCCAACGAGGTGATCAGCCCCACTTGTGTGGTCCAATTTGATTGTTAGTGCATGATTGGCCTTTGGTCCATCTGAACGATGGTTTCCGGGGCCGGTGGTTTATATCCCAGAGCACTGTGCGGGCGTTTAGTGTTGTAGTGTTTCCTCCATTCTTCGATCAATATCTGCGCTTCTTTTAGGCTGTAGAAGACGGTATTGCCAAGTTGTTCGTCTGTCTTGACCGGGCTATCCGCGGGTCATGAACAATCCGACCAATATGCCACGCCTAAAAGGGTTCCGCTATCCTCGTGAGATCATTGCTTATGCAGTCTGGGCGTACCACCGCTTTGCACTGAGCACGGCGGATGTTGAGGACCTGTTGGCAGCGCGGGGCGTGATTGTAAGCCGGGAAGCGATCCGGCTATGGGTCAATCGGTTTGGGCAGCATTTCGCAGACTGCATCCGACGAGATCGTCCGCGGCCAAACGACAAGTGGCACATGGACGAAGTCGTGATTTCGATCCGTGGCAGAAAACACTGGCGATGGCGCGCCATAGCTGTAGCGGATTGAGATTATCTGGGCATGGAATTGAGATCATCGGCGATTTTGGATCAGATTATTTGAGACTGTAAAGCGTCTTGAGATCACAATATCTGAGACTGAGATCGGATTTTTTGCGACAGGATCGGATTTCTGAGACTGGGATCGTATGTCCGATATCATATTGACAGCCCGGCCAAGCGCATTTGATCGGCCAGTTCTCGGGTACGTGAGGTATCGAGTTGGCCACTCAGGAAGCGTCGGATTTCAGTTGGCTTGGCCTGGAATTGATCGGCCAATACCTTCACCGAATAGCCTTGGCGCGTGAGGCGGGGTTCGACGTCGTCAAAGTCAGGAGCCAGGGATGCAGACACGATGTCTGCCGTGACGGGTTTCTGCCCGATCTGGAATCCTGCCTCGAAGGCACGGTTCAAATACTCTGCAAACTGCAAGGGCGTAGTCAATCGTTCAGCCATGAGATCAAGGGCGGCGGGTTCGATGGCGTCGCTCACATCCGCGCCGTCCTCAGAGCACTCCTCCAGCAGCCAGTCGAGATACTTGCGCGCATCTTCACCCAAGCCTTCGAAACGCAAGATGTCGGTGCGATGGCCGATTTCTTCCATGGTGGGGCGGCGCAGGTCATTACGTAACTTCGGGTGGCCGACCAGGATGACAGATAGATTGCCACCGCCGCGTGCAATCACTTCCATCAACCGTTTCAGGCCAACAAGGGTTTTGCTATGGAGGTCATGAGCCTCATCCACAAAGAGGGCGACCGGCTTCCCGGAACGGGCAACGAGCTTTTGCAACTCGCGTTCCCGCTTCTCGCCTTGCGTGGGGATTTTCGGCTCTTTCTCCCGCGACAGATCATAGAACAGGGCTGCGATCAGCGTTGGCACCGTCGTGCGGGTTTTATCTACGGACAGGCTTTCAGCGACGGTCACTTTCTTCTCTCGGGCAATCTCGTCCTGCAGACGATGGAGGAACACGGTCTTACCAATACCAACGGGGCCGGTGATGGCGACCAGCCGCCCAGCCCCGAGACCGGAGCGGACAGCATGGGTAATGCGCCGATGGTTTTCGGTTTCAAAGAACCCGGCAGTGCGCCAATCTTTGATAAGTCCGTATCGGTCCATGATCTCAGCGTTCAGCATGTCAATTGCTCTCCTCTTTGGTGGCCGGTCTTTTGCCTGAGAGCCGGGCAGTCACTTCTTGTTTGATGATTGTTTTGTCGAGTGTTCGATCTACGAGGGCATTAACGAACGCCAGATCGTCTTCGGCCAAGCGCGCAAGCGGTTTACACAGCAAATCAGCGATACCGCGCAGCGCATCCAGACGCCCCTGATAAGTGAACTGACCGTAAGGATCGGGATCAACAAAGGGCTGGCTGTCAAAAGACAGAACTTCCGCAGAGCGGGCCAAACCGTCGTCAACGCCGCTGAGCGCCGCCCTTGGCACAGAGATTTTCTTCGCCAGGTCACCGATCCGGTCAGCGCGTGCCTGGGTCTGTGTTTTCCGTGGCTTGCGGTAGCGATGCAGCGGAATTGGCCCACCTGACGGAAGATAGGGGCCGAACCGTTTGTCATTCCATTCGACAAAGAGCTCATGGTCAAACAGGCCCCACCAGAGGGTGACGGTTTCACCAGCAAGGTCAGGATCAACCTCGTAGAATGTACCATCAATTCGGATACGAGCGTCACCGGCAACCTTGCGCGTTTCCGATTCCCGCGCGAAGGCACAAAACCGCTCCCAGGAACACATCTGACGAATACCGGTTGCAGGCAGATTGCGGACCCAATCCTCAATCCGGCTGTGAGGTTCCCGCCGATGAGACTTGGCATTATATTGATCTATGAACCGCCAGAGCCAGGCGTTTGCTTCAGCTTCAGTCTCCGGTTTGTGGAAATGATACAGCGTCTCGTGTGCTTCCTTGATCGTACGGAACGGACGCTCGACCTTGCCCTTTGAGCGCGCCGTCGGGCGGCGCCCATCGGAACCGGCGGGATCGTGGGTCATGACACGCACCCCCAGCCGTTCCATCACCATGTGGAACACGCCGCTTTTGGCAATGGGCCCGTTGTCCAGATAGATGGCCTCGGGGATGCCCTGCAGGGTCGGGCCGTCCCGGTCCTTCGGAGCCATCGCGTTGAAGAGGAATCTCAGCCCGCTTTCGACATCCTCACCGTAGACACAGCGATATTCCTGATAGGACGTGCCGGATCGGTCATCGACCACGCTGAACAGCATCGGTACTGGCAGCCCCTTACGGTCTGGGTCGATCCAGGACGGCTGCTCGATACCCTTGAGGTCAGATGGGCTGATGTCGAATTGCCAAAGCGCGTTCGATGTCCGCGCCTCAAACCGTACCGCTGCCGGTGGCCGGGTCATGCGGGCGTGGTCATATCCCCAGAGGCGAAGATAGCGATTGACTGTCACCGGATGCAGTGTGCCCTCCGGTGCTTTGACCAAACCGTCCGGTGTCTCGACACCGAAGTTTTCCAGCAACTCAATCGCCCGAGCAGTCGATAGCTTGCGGCCCTTCTTGTTGGAGGTGCGGATTTTCAGCGCCGCGATGATTTCACAATACCGCTCCATATCGGCACGCGGGGTTTTGCGAGGTTCGCCCCGATCAACACGGCGCAACCCTTTGGGGCGCAATTGACCGGCCAAAGCCCGGTAAACAGTCGCGCGTGATACACCATACATATTGGCAGCGCCTTCAATGATAATTCGCCTCCCCGGATCGCGCGGTGCAAGATCATCGAGCCTTCGTCGCAGATCGAGCAAAGCCTCTGCCGGTATGCCGCCGCCCTTGCTCATGAGGCGTCTGCATCCAACAGTTTCTGACCCGGCGCTTTCACGCTGCCATCGCCATTGACGTACTCGTAAAGCGTGGTTGTTGTAATTCCGAGCCGTTTGGCCAAGTCGGACGCGTGGGTGTCCCGGTCAGCCATCGCCGTCATCGCCATGCGCAACATGGTGACATCCATCTTGCGGGGCCGGCCACCTTTGCGGCCTCGGGCACGCGCAGCAGCGAGACCTGCACGAGTACGCTCGGCGATCAACTCACGTTCAAACTCAGCCAAACTGGCGAAGATGCCAAAGACGAGCCGCCCGTTGGCCGTCGTCGTATCAATCTCTGCACCGGCCCCGGCCAGCACGCGCAATCCGACACCCCGGTCGCGTAGTTCATCGACCGTCGCAACCAGGTGTTTGAGATCACGGCCCAACCTGTCGAGCTTCCAAACGACAAACGTGTTTCCTGGCTGAAGCGCTTTCAGACAGGCATCGAGGCCGGGCCGGTGGTCCTTTCGTCCGGATGCCTTGTCTTCATAGATGCGATCCGAAGCGACACCAGCATCAACCAGAGCATCGCGCTGCAAATCGAGAAGCTGGCTCCCATCCGCTTTCGACACCCTTGCATAGCCAATGAGCATTTCGCTAGAACTCCACCAGTTTAGACAAGCCGCACCCTGCAAGCTAATGAAGTTTTTCGCAACGGTTTTTCTGGTGGAAAATTAATGGGGACATCGCGAACATCGCCCCCACAAGGAAAACGCTCGTTTTCCAAGTGACCTCGGGGGGGGTCTTTGAATATCTCGGTTGCGGGATTGTCCAACACACGAGTGATCCCAGCAACACCTCGCCAAAATCGTCAGCGGTGACGAAACAAAGTAAGCTTTCTTGTTTCAGTATGATAGCTTAGGTTGAGCCCGGCTACCGCTCAAAGCTCTTGCCAAGCAAAAAATAGTTGAGGCTTACCGGTTTTCCGAAGAACAAGGGGCAACTCGGGCACTGGCCAAGCCGATAGAATCTGATGAGGTCTCAAGATGTGTCTGCAAGTCAGGGAAGGCGTTCCCCTCAGGGAAGTTCGGGGAGGGAGGGTGATCAAATGGAAGGGCGCGGTAGCTTCAGTCGCCCCGATGGTAGGCGCCTCACTTATTAGCATCGGTTTTACCGTTTCGCCAGTTCGCGCTGACAATGAATGCGGTGTTGCTGCGTTCGGAACTGTCACATGCAGTCCAGGCACATATGTGGACAGCGGAAGCGGGAACATAAGATACCGCAACCACAACGGGCTTTCTTTGAATAGCACCGCGCTTGACCTTGTCGTGGACCCGGCAGTTTCAGGACGGCAAGGCATTGGCATAAGTACAGGAAACAACTCTGGGTTTACAGGAGATATGTCCCTGACGTGGAATTCGGGAACCATCGTTGTTGGCGATAGTGGAAATATAGGTTCAAGCTCCAGCGTAGCTGCCGGGAGGTATGGGGATGGGTTGCGCGTGGAAAACAGGGGGCAAGGGGCAACATCGCTTGTCTTTGAGGGCGGAGAAGTGAGGACCTATGGTTTTAATGCCCAGGGCATTTATGCCTGGCAGCGTGAGAACAACCCTGCCAATTCTTCGACGGTTACCGCTGATTTTTCCGGCGACGGTTCCTACATAGAGACACATGGGCGCTATAGCGCAGGCGTTTATGGACGAACTGATACCGGGATCGGGGACATCAACGTTTTTGCCTCTGACGGGCGGATCATAACCAATGGACGGGACGCAACGGGCGTACGAGGACTCAATAGGGGAGGAGTGGCTGGCGCTGCTGGTGATATTCTAATAGGAATCGAGGATCTTGAAATTGCAACCCTCGGCTCGAACTCGCATGGCGTGAGTGCCTACAATAGGTCGAATGGAAACTCCACGATTGCGGTGTCTGGATCTTCGGTGATTTCAACAATGGGTGATAATGCCGAAGGCTTGTTTGCACGAGCATCGGGGAATTCCACAATACAGTTCCGCGACGGATCAATTCTGACTTCCGGGTCGGACTCAGATGGTGTGGTTGCTCAAGTTGACGACCGAAGCATCTTATCAACGGCAAATGGCGACGCGTCGGTAACCTTCGATGGCGGCAGCATTCGAACAAGTGGCGTTGATAGCGCCGGAATTATAGCCCAGACGGATTTTGGGTTATCACCACCTACCGGATCCGCAACTGTTGTGATGAATGGTGGCTCTATTCTAACCACCGGCGGACGGGTTGATCCAAACCAAGGATCTCACGGCATCGTGGCTTTGTCGACGGGAAGCGGTTCGGCAAGGGTCGCTCAAAATGCAGGCGAGATCGCCACGAATGGTGACCATTCCCACGGCATCTATGCTTTTGCATCTTATGGGTTGAGCGACACGAATACGAGTGTTGACGTTGCGCAGGGGTCAGGGAGAATCCGAACAACGGGTCAGGAAGCCCATGGGATCCTGGCGTTGAGTGTCACTGGGGAAGCGCATGTTAACCAAGCCGCAGGCGGCGTGATCGCGGCGACCGGTTTGGGCGCCGATGGTATTTCAGTTGGTGCACCGGATGAGGTGACTGTAACCATCGGCGGCCACGTAAGCGGAGGGCGCGAAGGGGGAAGTAATGACTTTTCCGGCACTGGCTCGCATGGTGCCGGGATTCACGCAGCCGCTGGCACCCCAAGCGGGACACCCGCCAGTCCGATGTTCACCCCAAATATGAACGCGGTGAACCTCACCGTTGCCTCCACTGGATCAGTTGGGGCCCTGTCAGATCATGCCATTGATGTGGATGGTGGCACAGCATCCCTTTCGAATGATGGAATGGTCACAGGCTATGTGACGCTTTGGGATGGTAATGATAGCTTCATCAACAGATCTGCAAATTCCTGGAACGTTCGGAATTTCGCGGCATCAGCCAACCCAAGCATGCGAGACACCGAGAATGTGGCTCTTTCCGATTTCGGCGCCGGAACAGATACGTTCACAAATACAGCGAATGGTGCGGTGCGCCTTCTGACAGTCGGTGATCAAACCGGATTTACGGCAGACACAACAGACGATGCGCGACCGATTGCTTGGTTAACCAGTGGCGTCAACGAGTATTTCCCGGATGCAGTTCTGGCCACGCAACCAAGTGCAATGCGCTCTATCTCAGAAACTGGCGTCGAGCAGGCGCATCTTGTCAATCTGGAACGATTTGAGAATACCGGCCTCCTGACAATGGCGGATGCGGAAACCGGTGGTACGCGGCCCGTTGCAGGGGATGTGTTTGTAATCACCGGAAACGCAACAGCAAACGGCACGTCTGGCGGGGGAGTATATGTTTCAAATGGCGGCAGGCTGCATATTGACACGGTATTGAACGACGGCGCAGTGGATGAAACGGACCTTCTTGTTGTTGATCGCGCCAGTGTCGGAAGCGGCGCGACTCAGGTTTTTGTCACAAGTGCCCGACCCGGAAATGCTGCGTCAACGGATCAGAATGGAAATGGTCAAGCTGATGCCGGGGAGGGCATTCTGGTTATCCAGTCTCTGGAGGGTGGTTCAGATGTCGATGCTTTTGTGCTCGCATCTCCGGTTGAAGAAGGCGTTTTTGTTTACGACCTGGATCAAACCGATGGACAAAACTGGTATCTCCAGACCGTTGTCGGAGCCCTTTCGTCAGTCGCCCGTGTTTATGAGGCTGTCCCGCATATCCTGATGACCGAATTGCCAACACTGGAACAAAGGGTTGGTCAACGACTGTGGAACACTTCACCGACCTCCTCTGGAGATGGACCGCAAAGAGGAAGCTGGGTCCGCCTCACTGGAGAGTTTTCCAAAACCGATCTGGACAGTGGAACATCGTTTGACAGCAATGAGTGGCAACTGCAGGCCGGTCTGGATCTGCCGCTCGAAGCTGGTGATTTAGGTCAGTGGGTACTAGGTGCAACCGCACAAGTTGGGTCGATAGATGCCTCAGTTTCTGGTTCACATGGCGGCGGATCGATTGACTCCGAAAGTGTCGGTATTGGCGCGACTGCCACGTGGTACGGAAATCAGGGAACCTACTTAGACTTCCAAGGCCAGGTTAATTGGCACGACAGTTCGTTTACATCGGCCAACGTCGGAGATCTGAGCGACGGTGAAACATCGCACTCCTACGCCCTCAGCGTCGAGGCAGGACATCGGTTCGCTATAAGTGAAACCTGGGGATTGACACCCCAAGCACAATTGATGTGGACCAAGCTCGACGGTGCCGAGTTTACCGATGATGCAGGAAACAGCGTTGATCTGGGTTCAAACAACCGCATGGTCGGGAGACTTGGCCTTGCATACGACCGGCAAGTCAAAACGGGCACCAATGAGTATACGAAGCTCTATGTCATTGGGAACATTCTACATGACTTTTCTGGTTCAAACGAGGTTACAGTCGGAGGCACCGCCCTGAAATCTGAACAAGATAGCACCTGGGCAGAACTCGGAATGGGAGGCTCAATCGACTGGGGCAAAGGCAAGAGCCTGTATTCAGAGGCTTCTTACCGAACGTCTCTGGAAAACCCTAGCAGCGACAACCGGAATGTGATGTTCAACGCAGGATTCCGCTGGGAATTCTGATGCCCGTGCTTAGCAAAATGAGAGTTCCCCTGCCCCGCCGTTCGCATCGCACTGGCTTCAATCTCAGCAATGTGATCCCGTCGCAAATAATCCGATTTCAGTCTCAGATTATGTGATCTCAAGGCGCGCTACAGTCTCAAATAACCTGATCCGAAATCGGCGATGATCTCAATTCCAAACCCGGATAATCTCAATCCGCTACATATATCGATACGGATGAAGGCTGGCTTTACCTCGCGGGCGTGAAAGACATGGCCACGCGGGGAATCGTTGGCTGGTCGATGGAGGATCACATGCGGGCCGAGCTTTGCTGTGATGCTCTGACGATGGCCCTGGGTCGCA
>NZ_JBXWTH010000089.1:0-4525 GCF_059613825.1 Ruegeria sp. SATB027 | reverse complement strand
TCACAGAGCCCGTAGGATAAGTCCGTCCGGGGAAAGGGGAACTGCGCTCAAAATCCGATTTGTGCAACAGAGCCGTTTGACGGCCCCGTATTTTGTTGTCCGACAATATGGCTTGACAACGGGATGGCGGACAAGATGATTGACGGATGGAAAAACGGACAAAGACTGCAGAGTTGTACGCCCCAGTCGGATACGCGCGCATCTCAACGGCCGATCAATCGCTGGCCCCACAGATCGACGCGCTCAAGGCTGCCGGTTGCGGGGAGATATTTGAAGATTGCGTCTCTGGTGCCAAAACGGATCGGCCAGGATTAAATGAAGCGCTCGATCACCTGCGTTCCGGCGACACGCTGATCGACTGGAAGCTCGACCGTCTCGGGCGCAGCATGAGCCACCTGATTGATACGATTCGCGATCTTGACCAGCGCGGCATCGGGTTCAGGTCTCTGACTGAAGGCATCGACACGACAACGAGCGGGGGTACCCTCGTCTTTCATCTGTTCGGCGCCCTTGCCCAGTTCGAACGCGACCTCATCCGCGAGAGGACCCGCGCTGGCCTGAGCGCCGCTGCCGCGCGCGGACGAAAAGGCGGACGCAAGGCTGTCGTCACCGCTGAAAAACTGAAGCGAGCGAAAATGCTGATCGAAAGAGGCCTGACGGTTCGTGAAGCCGCCGCCCGCATAAAAGTCGGCAAAACCGCTCTTTACGAGGTTCTCAAGTCGGAGACTTCGCGAGGCGAACATCGCTAAGAAGGAGAGAGGAAAGCCTGAGAAATACCTGTAAGAGGCGCATTTCACGGCGCCTGCCTCGCACCGGTTGGCTTTTTCTTTGGGCGCGTATAGCGTGCGGTTTTGCAGATGCGGGCTTTGGTCGAGACGAACTGGATGGACTTTCAAAAACAGTTTGACAGCAGGACCCTGGAAAGGGCGCATGACTATGTGAGTAAGGGTTATGTCGGGGAGTTGATCGGCTCACCTCAAAACAGGCTTCTTTCAGAGGTGCGAAATAGGTCCGGAGTTGTTTATCACCAACGCATAAAAATAATGCCAGGGGGCGCGATAGACGGGGACTGCTCATGCCCTGTGGGATACAATTGCAAACATGTGGCTGCAGCGCTGATCACTTGGGCAGGGCGTGGCACGCATATCTTGCCTGGCACACCTCAAATACCGCGCCAGATGCAAACGTGGATAGCCCGCACCAATGAACTCGCCCTTAATGGCGATAAGCAAAACTCCAGGTCAGATGAAGAGCGACCTGAGGACTATCCGCCGAAGACCAAAGAACGGCTTCTTTATGTTCTGGAGCGCAGCAGTGGTGCGCTGTCAGTTTCAATCTGGAAGGGGCGGATAAACGCGCAAGGCACGGGGCTGAATGCCTCAATGCAGCGCTACAATATTTTGCAAAACTTACGCTCGTCCATTCCCAAGTTTATTCGGCCTGTTGACCTTACCCTTGTTTCAGAGCTGGCTCAGGCCAAACTGATAGTTGGGCAATACAGCTATGGGAGCTACACGGATATCCCCGAAGTGCTGCGCCGGCCACCTGCTGTCGGGGCGGACCTGATTGCCCGGATATGCAAAACGGAACGTTGTTTTGCGAATAACAATACAAAATGCAAACTGGTTTGGTCGGAAAAAAGCCGCTCGGCAGATTTGACGTGGAATATACAGTCGTCGGGGACGCAGCGATTGGGGTTTGCTGCGGGCGAAGCCCTACGGGTTGGGGCAGACATGATCTGGATGGATGTCGATGCAGGTACAATAGGACGCTTTGCAGGGAATATATCACCAGATATTATACGACTGGTTGATCAAAGCCCTGACCTTGATCCGGGTGATCTGCCGTTGATTGCCAAAGCTCTGCCCGAGCGCCTCGGATCACTGCCGTTACCAAAACCAGTTCCCGTTAAACAGATCACGCGAGTGCCTAAAAACCGGGTTGCAAAACTGAAACTCGATGTGGCCAAAACCCGGTCGCAAGGATGGTATCGCGAACCTGTCCTAAGTTTACCAACGCTGACTTTGCTGTTTGATTATGACGGAACTGACGTTGACTTTGGGGATTTTGCCTCCCCCCAATTCGTCAGCGGCAATGAGGTAATCACATTAGAACGCGATGGCGCATGGGAGGAGTGCTGTTATCAACGCCTGGCAGACGCAGGGGCCATCCCGCCTTTTGAAGGGGATTTCACACCCAGCGACAAGATGCTGGATGCGGATCTGGTCTTTCCCGAGGTCCCTTCACGCGATGCGATGCGTTTTACCTTCGATGTCCTGCCACAGTTGCGCTCCGAAGGATGGCAGATTACCGAAAATCCCAAATGGCCATACCGGCTATCTACCGCTGAGGCACAGCTGTTTGTATCGACCCAAGCCGAGGCCGGCGAGGGTTTTCAGGGGCATGATTGGTTTTCCTTTGGCTTTCAGGCCAAAATAGGCGCAAAAAATCACGACATCGCCCCTATGATAGCTGCTTTTCTGGAGCAGATTGCAGACCGTTACGACCCGCAAGCGCTACCTGATCTGGATACATTCACCCAGGATCTGGATTGTCGCCCGGTCTATGTTGATCTGGGCAAAGAAGGTTATGCGGAGGTGTCCCTCGCCCCGATCGCAGGCGTTTTACATCTGTTTTTGCGCCAGGAGGCGGAAAGGCGCCACCTGCATCCGACCGACGCACCTCTGGTTGCTGCAGTGCAGGACGCGCTCAACGGTAGCGATGCGCGCTTCGCTGATAATGCAGGGATTTTGCCACTCGCTCACGCTTTGCAGGCTCTAACCGCTCAAGACGACTTTATATCACCTGAAGGCCTCAAAGCCGAGCTCAGACCCTATCAGGCCTATGGCGCCGATTGGATGGGGCGGATCACCGAAGCCGGGTTTGGCGGCGTTCTGGCCGATGACATGGGGCTGGGAAAAACACTGCAAACCCTGACCACTTTGCAAGCGCGTCGAGGCCGCGGACCGTCACTTTTGGTGGCACCGACCAGCTTGTTGCATAACTGGCAAAGCCAAGCAGCACAGTTCACACCAGAATTGCGTCTGCTGACACTGCATGGACTGAAACGACGGGAATTAACCGGGCAAATCCCCGATGCAGATCTTGTGCTGACCACCTATCCGCTGCTGTCGCGCGATCAGGATATCCTGTCTGCGCAAGAATGGGATCTGATTATCGTGGACGAGGCGCAGACGCTCAAAAACCCCGCTTCGCAAATGGCCAAAGCCCTGCGCCTACTCTCCTGCTCTGGCCGATTGGCACTCACCGGCACACCGATCGAGAACTCCTTGCAAGACCTCTGGACGCTCTTTGACTGGGTGGTGCCGGGGTTGTTGGGCAATCGCAAAACCTTTGTGTCTCTGTTTCGCACCCCGATCGAAAAGCACGCAGATGCGCAGGCGCAGGCACGGCTGAATCGGCGGATTCGGCCTTTTTTGCTGCGACGCACCAAAGAAGAAGTAGCCTCCGAATTGCCACCCCGTACGGAAATTACTCATTACATTGATCTCCCCAAGCCGCAGCAGGCGCTTTATGAAACCGTGCGCGCCTCAATGGATGCGCGGGTTCGCGATGCGGTCCAGGCACGTGGGCTGAACGGGGCACAGATCACCATTCTTGATGCGCTCTTGAAACTGCGACAGGTCTGCTGTGATCCCGACCTAGTCAAATCCGAGGTCGCGCGCTCGGTCACCGAAAGCGCCAAGCGCGCCCGCCTGCTAGAACTGCTGATCGAAACTACTGCCGAACATCGCCGCGTTCTCGTCTTCTCGCAGTTTACGACCATGCTGGATCTGATTGCCAGAGACCTCGACGAACTGGGCATCCCCTATGTCATGTTAACAGGTCAAACCAAAGACCGGGCAGCCGTACTGGATGCATTCCAGAGCGGGGCAGCGCCTGTCTTTCTGCTAAGCCTCAAAGCAGGTGGTGTTGGTCTGACCTTGACTGAGGCGGACACAGTGCTGCTCTATGACCCTTGGTGGAATCCGGCAGTCGAGCGTCAGGCCATGGATCGTGCGCACCGTATCGGTCAGGACAAACCGGTTTTTGTACATAGGCTTGTGGTCAAAGGAACCGTCGAAGAGAAAATTCTGGCACTGCAAGCCAAAAAACAAGCTCTCGCCGATGCACTTCTATCCAATCCCGAAACAACCACAAACAGCCTGTTTGACGAACAGACCCTGCAAGATCTTTTCGCGCCGCTGACGTGAGTAAGCTCACCGCGCCAACCAAAAAAACCTATTCAAGTTCCCCAGCCAAAATTATTGCAGGACGGAATTCTAAAATCCTGTGGGACCCCACGTACCTTTATGCCGATGGACCCGCCTATGGGCGCGTGACCGCGTGCTAGGCTTCAGCCGGCAGACCGGCTTACGCCCCGAACCAACCACGTGCGAACTCCCTTTGACCCGGGTGGCGCCGGAATCTGTCTCTCTGAGCCAGCTTGCGCAATCCGGACGTATTCGGCCGGTCAATCCGACAGCATCCGGCCACCCATTCCGATTTGATCCGGCCACCGATT
>NZ_JBXWTH010000088.1:0-71957 GCF_059613825.1 Ruegeria sp. SATB027 | reverse complement strand
CTTCGGTCGCTTGTTCGCCATGTGGTTCCTCCGTTTTCTTAACCATAACGGCGGACCACTTCAGAGGGGGAGGATCACTTTATTATCGATCCTTAGCACCGGAAAAAGGACGATCTGGGTGGATTGACTAACAGGGCATTCATTAATGCTACGTGATGCTCCGACGGAATGATCCCCGATCGAACGGATCAAGAGGCGCCCCCTTGTTTCCGAGAGGCCGCATCCTGCGAGGCAGCCTCTCAAGAGCCAGGTCATTTTGCTATCTCAACACCCAGCCTCTCTGCGGCTTCAATGTTGGCCTGCAGATGGTGCTCGAAAGCGGGCAGGACCGCTTTGAAATGCTCCTTCAGCTCGGGCGTATCCGCCTCGGGCAACAGCAGCCCTTCGACCGCCGCAATTGCAGAACGGTGAAAGGCGACTTCATGCGTCAGGTAAGCTGCGTCAAATCCGTCGGGGCCCGCGGCGCGCAAGGTCTCGATTACCTTGTCATGCTCCATGGCCGCTTCGATCCGCGCCGGAGGCAGCACGGGCACGATCCCCAACTCGCTCGCCAACTGGTGGACACCGGCGCGCACACCGGAATGGTCACTCGAGACCATTTTTCCAAGGGCCCGGACCTCTTCCGATTGTCCCATGACTTCGCCCAGAAGAGCGGTTTCGATGTCGAAGCTGTTGACCTGGGAATAGATACCGATGATTTCGGCGTCGCTCAGACCATCCGCAATGGCGCCCGTGCCCGACAGGGCGATTGCCGCCACGGCGATCATTGTCTGCATTTGTTTCAAAGGCATGTTTTTTCTCCTGTCAAAGCCATTTGATGCGCACAGGATTCCATTCCCTCGAATAATAGAGAAATTTTATTTTCTGATCTTTTTATTTGCAGAATCTATAGGATCGCCCCGAGGGTGTCGTTATCCGGTTGGATAGGCGGCTCAATCTTTGCACTCACCCGAGACATGTCCGCACTTACCCCCTGCCTTGAACAAGCTTTGGGACGCGGTTGTGGATGTGATCGTGCAGCGCGACCACATGGGGCGGCATGGCAAGATCGGGCTTCCAGGCCCAATGAAAATCGAAACTTGCGGGAGATCGATCATGTGCCAGGAGCAGGAGCGCGCGGTCCTTCTCAATCGAAAGCTTCGCGGACGGCAGAATGCCCGCGCCGACCCCGATCCCGGTCCATTGCTCGATCACCGGGTAGCTTATCGCGGCCCCCGGATAGGGCGTGAAGTTCTCGGCGTTCTGACCAAACAACCGCTCAAGCGAACGGTTCAAGCCACACCCACCGCCAGTCATGATGATCGGAGCATCCGGTAGCATTGCAATCTCGATGCTGCCTCGGGTCGGAACATCAGCCCCATCGCTTGGGATATAAAACAACGGGTCCGCGTAGAACCGCAGATGGTCCCAGCCGGTTTCCACAATGTCACGAGGCACCACGGCGAGATCTACGGAGCCGCTCGCCAAACGCTCGCCCAGGTCATCAATCAGGCATTCCTTGAAATAGATGGCAACGTCCGGGTTGTCCTGCCTGTAGGGCTGAAGAACATCATTGAGCAGCGCCATGTCCACCAACGGAGACAAGCCGATCCGCAGAATCTTGTGTTCAGGGTGCAGATAGGCTTCACAGGCTTTCTCCATTTCGCTACGCGCATCCAGAACGGCTTCGAGGTAGGGCAGGATGTACCCCCCGAAAGGTGTCAGATCGACCGATCGCGTCGTGCGTTGAAAAATTTTGGCACCGAGTTCCTCTTCCAACTGCACGACCGCATTCGAGAGGGTTGGCTGGGTTGCGTTGCAAATGTCCGCTGCATGGCTGAACGACCCTGTGCGCGCGATTTCACGGATGAACTCAAGTTGCCGGAGCTTCATTTTATTTCCATTTCTTATAAGTATGATAAAGTCTATCAATTTCACTATTAGTCTAGGCACTCCTATCCTTCTCTGCAAGAAAGGAGCAGCCAATGTTCTCGACAGCAAGCACAACTCTACCAACTCTTATCCTTGGGCTGTTCGTTGGGGTTTCCGCCTTGGCCATGGTTGCCAACGAACTTGGGAAACGGAGTGGTTTGTCTATCCCTGCTCGGCTCATGTTGTCGGGCGGATTGGGAATGGGTGTGCTGTCGATCGGCATAAAAGTCGTGATCGTTTCAGTCCTGTCTCAGGTCGACGGCCAGGCTCTGGCTGCGGCCGGGGCGGCGACGAGAGTGGTAATTGATGATCTGCTCCCCGACACCCAACGCGAACCCCACGAAGAAACGGTCAGTGCCCGCCCTTCCGGGTTTCGGACCTGGCGCGCCCTACCCATGGAGCCGCCCCAACCACGCAACAACCGAACCACGCCTGCAAAGATCGAACTCGGCCGGGTGCTGTTTTACGACGAAAACCTCTCGATGGACCGCAGCCTCTCTTGTGCCTCCTGTCACACTCTGGCCGATGGCGGCGACGACAATGCCCAGTTTTCGACCGGTTTCCAGGGGCGGGTCGGCGATCGCAACGCGCCAACCGTGCTGAATGCCGCCTTTCTGCGCCGACTGTTCTGGGACGGGCGCGCCCGCTCGCTCGAACATCAAGCCGAAGAGCCGTTTGTGAACCCGGTGGAAATGGCCATGCCCTCTCTCGCCGCTGTGGAACAGCGCGTGAAGGAAGATCCTGTCTATGGGCCGCTGTTCGACAGGGCCTTTCCGGGCTCGGGCGTGATCAACATTACCCACATCACAAAGGCAATCGCGGCCTACGAAAGAACATTGATTACCCCGGGCACCCCCTATGATCGCTTTATCCGGGGGGATGATACCGCCCTGTCCCCGGCAGCCCTGCGCGGAATGGCCTTGTTCGACGAAATCGGCTGTCGCAACTGCCATATGGATCCGGTTTTTTCGGCAGCGGGGACCGAGAAGACATTGGGCATATATCGCACCTTCCCGGTTTTCCGCGAGAACAATCCGTTCCTGAGCAAATATGGCCTGCTCGTCGACGGAAAGCCCGAGCGTTTCCGCGTCCCCTCGCTGCGTTATGTGGCTCTGACGGCGCCGTATTTTCACAACGGATCTGTTGGCGAACTTGAGGAAGCAATTCGCATCATGGCCGTCTCACAACTCGGACGCACCCTCAGCAGCGATCCTCTGGACGACCTGTATGTGGTCTCACAGGTGGTCGACGACACCACACCGGGTCGAAACACGGCCCTGATCCGGGATCGTGCGTTGAGTGAGCAGGAGGTCTCCGACATCGCCGCGTTTCTTCGCTCTTTGTCTGCAAAGTCCATTCCCGAGTAATGAACCGACTGCAAACCAACGTAGTTTGCAGGTCGTACTCGGGCCGGAAGGCACCACCCTCTACGTCGACGAAGACGGCTTGATAAGGTTCGCAGCCATTTGTCACGCGTGCGGCATCAGGCACTATGGTCTGAGTCTGTTGAAAAACTCTCTGATTTTGGCGGGTCTGTTTGAGCTATCGCTTTGACTTTATTTAGATGTCGAAAGCGTAGCCGTCACTTCAATCAGCAACGGGCACCATGGGCTTAAGCTTTGCGAGTTTCCGGAGGTTCTGAGCGGTGGATGTGAGGGTAAATTCATCTTGGACGCCACATGGGCCTCGTAGTCGGAGCCGTCCGAGGCCGTGGATGCGCTTGAGGTGGGCGAAGAGCATTTCGACCTTTTTTCGTCGCGCCTGAGCCTTGGGGTTGAAGTCTGAGGCGGTGCATTGGCGGGTAAAATCTCTCGGGCCGCCCAGTCTTCGGGATTGCTCGAGTTCTGCTTTTGAACATCGGCGCTGATCAAACTGGCATCCACGGCGAAACCCTGACCTCCAACCAGACCCTCTTCCATGCAGCGCGCGACCGTCGCCTCGAATACATGGCGTAGCAGATCGCTTTCACGGAACCGACCGTGCCGGTTCTTGGAAAAGGTCGAGTGATCCGGGATACGGTCCGTCAGATCAAGGCGGCAAAACCATCGATACGCGAGGTTCAGATGCACCTCTTCGCAGAGCCGGGCAATGCCAGCCGGGTTGCCCGTCCTACAGTTTCGGCTTGTATGCCTCGAGGGTTTCAAGAACCCGGGATCGAGTTTCCGGTGCGTGCTCGAAGAAACGGCTGGCAACATTGTTGGCGGGGAAGCCGGGCCAAGTCCGGTGCATCTCGCCTATTGCTAGACGTGCGGCCTCGCGTTCGCCGTTCGCATAATAGGCCGCGGCGAGCATCATGAGGCTCGGCGCGCTCACGGGTTGGCCGCGTTCGGCCGCCGTGGTGAACGCCTCGATACATGCTTGATAGTCCTGAAGCATGAACTGGGAAGCTCCCCAGATATTGTTAGCGCCGAACCTACCGATTCCAAAGCGGCGGCGTTCCGGGTTGGTGACCTCTGCCGCGAATGTGGGGTCATTTGAAATGAGCGCCGTGATGCCCGCCAGGTCCAGAACGTGGCCGTCTTCCGGCGACAGGTCAACGGCCATTCGGGCTCGACGCAGCGCTTCATCGGTGTTGCCTTCTACCGCAAGTGTCCAGCCCATGGCAGCATTTGCCCAGCCATCAGTTGGGCCGCGTTCCAGGGCTTGTTCTGCCATACTGAGTGCTTCGGCAAGTAGATCGGATGCGCGTGTGGCGTCATTGGACAGATAGGCCAGAAGCGCCAAAACCTGTGCCGCGCCCGCAAATCCACCCGGTAGGTCAGGGTCGAGATCGATGGCGTGCCGGAACGTGGTGAGCGCAATCTCCTGGCGCTTCAGATCGAAGAGCGGGAAGAACATTCCGCGCGCCTGTTCGGCGAGATTGGTCGCCTGCACACTGGCCATGGATCGTTCCCTGAGCGCAGCGAGCTTGGCATTGCTTTTGTCCGTAGCGGTGTGAGTTGCTTCGTGGCGGAGATTTGCCGCAAAGAATCCACCCGTGATCAGCGCAACAGCGAGTACTCCGAGCGCGGCCATCCATCTCCGGGAGGCGGGATGTTCGTCGTTGGGTTCAGCTTTCTTCGGCCTTACCTTTTCGGAGAACGAACCCGGCGTGTGTCCAAATGTCAGTTTAGGCTTGTAGCCGCCTGAGGGGATGAGGATGCGGGCGTCGTCTTCTGATCCCTCGCCCTCATAGTATTCCTGGAGCAACCGCCGCAGGCGCCCGGCCTCGACCCGAACAAGGCTCAGTCCGCCGCCATCGCCGTCTAGTCGCCGCCCGTAGACTTCCACTGCAATGGCTTTGCCACGAATGCGGTCGCCGTGTCCGGAGAGTGTCTCCTCGATGACGTAGGTCAGAAACTGTCTCAAACGCGGCGACGTAGCAAAGACATCGCTCTCAACAACCTTAGTCAACGCTGCGCGCGCCTGATCAACGAACTCAGACGTTAGTTCTTTTTGTTCAGTGCCTTGCGCCACTTCCCGCGCCACCATCTTACGTCCAACTAACCCCAGCTTACCCCAGCTTACTCTGACTGGCGAGTATGCGGGGTTACCCTTGGGTTCAGTGCGCATGCCATCAACCGCCAATCCAGAGGCAACATGACCCTTCGCTGCGATCTACCTGATCTCGCCAATTTGATCTTCGCACTTGCGCTGGATCACCCGTCACTCAGGGGGGCCCTGAAAGACTATGAATTGGCCTGTTCAAGCGAGAAGGATGAAACGTTGAGTCCTGAGTTGCGTGCTGAATGGGCCAATATCCGAAAGGAAATGGTCCGCGAGATTGAACGTCAGACTCGGCGTATTTCCGCTACTCCCGACCAACAGAGGACAATTGAATGACCAAAGACCATCGTGACGACCCGCAGCACCCGAACCAAATCGAGGCCGATCAGCCGCAGGATCCGTCGCGCCGGGACATACTGAAAGGCGTCGGTGTTGGGGCAGTCGTTGCTGGCGGGGTCAGCTTTGGCGGTGCCGCGCAAGCTCATCCGGGCGAAGGACCATTGGGGGAGGCGCTGGTTAATCCCTATGGGGGACGTCCCGCTGGCGGCATCACACTTCCAGAGTATTTCCGTCCGACGAAATACATGACCGGCTCCAACGCCAACTATTTCCCCTTGGCCGAGGAACTCGGCCCTGACGAGATGCGGATTTCCTTTTGCGGTTCGACGCCCTTCCCACCGCGCGAGGATCAGGCCGGCACTTGCATCATGGTCGAGCTCGGAAACGGTAAGCGCTTCTTCTTCGATTTCGGCTCCGGCTGTGTACGCAACATCATCGGCATGCAGGTGCCAGGGCAGTTGATCAACGACATCTTCATCTCCCACCTGCATATCGATCACTACGCCGATATTCCCTACATCTATCCCTTCCGCGCATGGTCTGGCGGCTACACCCCCCTGCGCATTCATGGTCCCTCCGGGCGGACCCCCGAACTTGGAACCCAGGGCATGGTGAACGGGATGAAACAGATGCTGAAATGGCATCTGGAAGCATTCGACGTGTTTCCCATTGGCGACGGTTACGAGATCGAGGTAAACGAGTTCGATTTCCGCAAGGAGGGCGGCATCGTCTATAACGAAGACGGTGTCACGGTCCGCTCCTGGCCGCGCAACCATGCCAAGGACGGCGCCGTGGGGTATCGCCTCGATTGGAACGGCCTCAGCTTCGTCTGGACCGGCGATGGCCGCCCGGATGAACTCAGCCTCGAATACGGCAAAGGCGTCGATGTCTTCGTGACGGAAATGTCCGGGCAGGATATCGGGCAGTTGATGACGTACAAATACGGCCTGCCGCAGGAACTTTTCAACTACACGATCGATACGCATCACAGGTCCCACTATGCCGTCGGCAAGATCATGGCCGAAGCTCGTCCGCGCATTGCGATGGTCACGCACTACACCCAGGACGAGGATATCGACGCCGAGATGCTGGCAGGCATCCGGGCCCATTACGACGGTCTGTTTGCCTGGGGTCTCGACGTCGCCGTCGTCAACGTAACGAAGGACGCGCTCTGGTACCGAAAGGCCGTGCTGCCGGGCAAATCCGGCTCGGTCGCGCCATTCCGAGAACTCGCTAAGCTGGAAGCCGCGGGCAAAATCACGTTGCCGGACGAAATCAAGCCGCCCGCACCACGCCTGACTCGCGCGGACCAGCAGGATCAGAAATACCGGGATATGGAGATCGATCCGAAGGCGTATTATCCGGCGGATGTGTTCCGAGCTCCAGCACCGGATTGGCCGAGCGACTTCACGATCAAGGTCGATGATGTCATCCCGAACCGCAAGAAAAAGTCGGAGTGATCGAATGATCGAGTTCGGTTCGACATCCGCTGTCCCTGTCACCATTCTTACCGGCTTCCTCGGGGCCGGTAAGACGACCCTCCTGAACCGGATCTTGACTGGAAACCACGGCCTGCGCGTCGCTGTCCTGGTCAATGATTTCGGCTCTATCAACGTCGATGCCGACCTCGTGGTCGGTGTCAAAGACGACGTGATGAGCCTCGCGAATGGCTGCGTCTGCTGCTCGATCCGAGATGACCTGATCGAGACGGTCGAAGCGGTGCTCCAACGCCCGGAGCGGCCGGAATACATCCTGCTGGAAGCCAGCGGTGTGTCAGATCCGTCCTCCATCGCCATGGCATTCACAGACCATCGGTTCCGCAACTTGATCCGACTCGACAGCATCATGTGCCTCGTCGATGCCGAACAGGTCTTTGCTTCACCCGAGCAGATGGAACTGAAACTGCGCCAGATTGCATTCTCGGACATGGTGATCCTGAACAAGGTTGACCTTGTGGAGCGCGAGACGGTCCAGAAAGTCCATGACTGGCTGGGATCGCGCTTCCGTTGCTACAGGCTGGTGGAAGCAGTCAACGCGGAGGTGCCGCTTGACATCCTGCTCTCGGTCGGACGCTTTTCCGCCGAGCAACTGGATGCGGAGGTGCCTGACCACGCCCATGGCCCAGGCTGCGGTTGCCCCGAACATGAGCATCACCATAACCACGCGGCGAAGTTCTCGACCACGATGCTACGCTCGGATCTTCCCGTTAATCTCTCCGGCCTGCGAGACGCAATCAAGGGACTGCCCGGTGAGGTCTACCGGGTGAAAGGGTTTGTCTATAGCGAGGAAGACCCGGAGCACCGTATTGTCGTTCAAGTCGTCGGCAAGCGTATCGACATTGCCCGGGACGAGAAGTGGGGAACGCGCAAGCCGGAAACTCGTCTGGTCGCGATCGGTGCGCCCGGGGCCGTTTCGGAAGACACCTTGGGAAGAGTGTTCCTCGAAGTGGCATAAAGGAGACTACTCTTTCCGCGTTTACCTTGCCAAATACCGTCGAAAAGAGCGAACCGGACCTTCGTTGAGATCGCAGCGAATTCACACTTCCCGCCCCTTTAACTGTAAACTCAAAGCAAAGCTTTTTAGTGAAGCGCAAAACATAGGGCCAACACCGAGATGGACCTGTCACGTTTTCGTGCCGCTCCAAGTGCTCGTTTAAGCCACTTTCCGTTCGAAGGCGATCGGGCTTTTCCAGCTCAGTGCTGAGTGCTTTCGACGCGGATTGTAGAACACATTGTTCAGCGTTTGTACCGGGAACTACGCCCCAACGCGACGAGTTCATCAGCGTCCACCATCAAATACGCGGGGGCCGAATGATGCGCGATGAAATGCATATCGAACACGATTGTCTGAAGTCAGCGCCAATGGGACAATTTAGGTCGATTTGATAAGAGAGGGTTTCTGGCACATCGTTGCCACCAAGGAGTGGAGATGAGACAGAAACCCCGAGCCAAGCGGAGCCACGGCGAGAAAGATGCCAAAGACATCCGTTGGCAGTGGAGAAATATGAGCGGCGCAGCAGTGCCAAACCAACCGAGCAGGAGTTGGCCTGACTTCGTGATAAACAGTTGTCGCGATGAGTATCTTCTCGCGCTTTTCGCGTATCGTTTTATTGACGCAACGTCGATTCAGTTGTTGTGGCCATTAAGAAGTTTACGCAAACGTAAGCAGCGATTTGATTTTTCGACTAATCGCTCAAAAAGTGACGTCAGACGGCGTTTTCTTCCCCCTTACGTGTCAGTTTGCAACTCTTACATGCGCTCAGTCGCTGCGGGTTGGCACTCACAGTAAGTGATCCTTGAGCCCTCCTTACCAGCGCGGATCGGATCAGACCCGCAGCGGCTCTATTCAAGTCGTAGTTCCTCTCGCCAGGGCATGGGATGCCGATCAATGCCCGACACGTGCCATTTCTTTTGAAACGCTGGTTCGACTCGCAATAGAACAGGCGCAGTTCGGGACAAGAACTGCGCCTGTTCATGGTCAAACCCGAAAACCGCGCGTTAAGCGGCGACCCACATCTTCAACGGTGCGCGGAAATCCATCAGGTCAAAGCCCTTGTGATCGTCAACCCAACCGCTGATCCGATCTGAAGTCGCACCGACAAAGTCGTTGAACATCGGACAGATCAGACCACCATCATCACGGATCAACGCTGAGGCTTCTGCGTATATTTCCTTGCGCTTCGCATCATCGAGTTCGGCGCGCGCTGCGATGACGATTTGATCGAAACGCTCGTTGAAGAACCGGGTGTCGTTCCAATCCGCTGTGGACAAATATGCTGTGGACAGCATTTGGTCCTGAACCGGACGGCCACCCCAGTAACTGGTGCAGAAAGGTTGCTTGTTCCAAACTTCAGACCAGTAGCCGTCATTGGGCTCGCGCTTCACGTCCAGCGTTATGCCCGCGGCAGCTGCGGACTGCTGGAACAACGCGGCCGCATCCAATGCGCCGGGGAACGAGTTCTCGGACGACCGAAGCGTGACCGGCCCGCTATGACCCGATTTCTTGAAGTGGAACGCTGCCTTGTCCGGGTCGTATTCGCGCTGTTCGAACTCAGTTGCGAGGGGATAAGAGCTGTTGATGGGTGTGTCATTGCCCACAGAGCCGTAGCCGAAGAGGATCTTGTCCACCATTTCCTGACGATTGATGGCGTATTTCAAGGCCATACGCAGATCATGGTTGTCGAACGGCGCGGTATTGACGTGCATGATAAACACGTAATGACCTGCGCCAGACGTAGAGCGCACCGTGATACCGGGCGCGCGGTCAACAAGACGTGCAGTACGGGGCGGCACACGGTCAATCATGTCAACCTGACCAGATTGCAGCGCCGCGACTCGTGCGGTGTTGTCGTTGATGACAATCACTTCGATCGTGCCGGCATGACCAATCGTGTCATCCCAATGGTTGGGGTTGTGTTCAGCCACGAAACGCACACCCATATCGGCGGCTTTCAAAACATAAGGACCGGTGCCAATTGCAGCTGCTGGGTCCTCTTTACCGCCGCCAGGCTGAATGACGAGATGATAATCCGAAAGCAGATATGGAAGGTCCGCATTGGGCGCTTCCAGCTCGACGATGAACAGGTCGCCATCCGTTCGCATATTTGCGATACCGCGCAACAAGCCCAACGCCCCGGATTTGGTCTCTTCGTTCGAGTGTCGGTCAATGGTCTGTAGAACATCCTCGGCAGTGACGGGCTGACCGTTTGAGAAGGTGATGCCGTCTCGTATCTTGAACGTCCACGTTTTTGCGTCGGCAGAAGCCTCAAAGCTTTCTGCGACCTTGGGCTCAAGGCCGCCATCAGGTGCAAGCGTCAAGAGCGTCTCACCCCAAAGGCGGGCGACCATATTAGCGGTTGAGTTTGCGGCGGTCGCAGGATCAAGGCTGTCAGTTGTGCCGCCGCCCTGGATGCCAACGCGAATGGTGCCACCTTTTTGTGGACCAGCGGCTTTGACCGCTGACGACATCGCCAGATTGGCTGTTGCAGCAGCCAGCCCCAAGGCGGACGCCTTCCCAAGAAATTCACGGCGGGGCATTTTGCCAAGCGCTGCCTGTTTTGCCAGATATTTGATATGTTCGTTCATGGTGACTTCCCCGTTGTCGTTTGAGAGCTCAGATTTGATTAGTAGGTTGCAAGTGACACTCCGCCTGCATCCGCAGCTGGCGGAAAGTGTCGTGACAATTTTTCAATGATCTCGTCACGCGTGCTGCGGTATTCTTCTTTGAAGAAGAGATTGACGTGTTCACCCGGATCGTTGCGAAGATCGAACATCTCTCCCCAGTCTGCGTTTTGAGGATAGATTGTGACACGCCATTCGTCTGTCATTACCGTCTGGTTGTAAGTGTCCATGCGCGTGCGTGGGTGATATTCGGCAAAAAACGCGCGACGCCCCGGGCCATCTGCCTGCGTCATCAGGTGAGCGAAAGAGACCCCTTCGGTCGGCTGATGCTCCAGCTCCAAAAAATCCTGCAGGGTCGCGCGCAGATCCAGATGACTTGTTGTCCCGTGACGTTCGCCAGGCTCGATCCCCGGACCTGCAGCGATCAGCGGTACGTGCAAAAGCGATCTGTAGGGGCTGGGGCCTTTTCGGATAAGCCCGTGATCACCCAACAACTCGCCATGATCCGAGGTGAAAATGACAACGGTGTCTTCAAGGAGACCCTGATGCTCCGCCTGTGCCATGATCCGCCCGACGCAAGCGTCAATCATCGAAATCATTCCATTGGTATATGCGATCGCGCGGCGAATTGAATCGTCCGAGAAGTTCGATGTTGTCTGTAAAAAACCCTGTTCTCGCGGTGGCCCCGGATCGCGCAGGAAGTCCACATAGCTTTTACTTTTTTCCTCATCATCGCCTTCGCGCAGGAAAGACGGCATCGCTGACAGCTCATCAGGCACATATGAGGGCATTGGCATGTCCGCCGGATCGTACATGTCGCACCATGGCGCAGGGGGGGAAAAAGGATGGTGCGGATCGGGAAAGGAAGTAAACAGAAAGAACGGGTCTGACCCGTCATTTTCAGTCAGGAACTCGCAGGCCCGATCTGTGATCCAAGAGTTGTAATGCAAGTCGAAAGGGATGGCCGATTTCCAAACTTCGTCAATATCCCCACATTGCGGTTCAAGCGCGTTTTCCGGGAGATAGAGCTCGGCCGCTCCCGGCGCGACAGATTCCAGCCAACGGGCATAATGGCCACCTTTTGTAGCACTAACGGATTCTCCAATCAGAATGTCGACCGCGTCAAACCCGTAAAAGGGGCCGCACCATCCCTCACTTTCCGGTAAGTCCCAAAAGGCGTTTGAATCCGGCATAAGATGCTCTGGCCCGGCCAGAATAGGTTGGAAGTGGAATTTCCCAACCCCATGGGTCTTGTACCCCATGGCCTGAAAGTCATGGGTGATCAGTTTCAGATCCTCAGGCAGGGCAACCCCGTTGCGCGTCAGGCCGTGCGACCTTGCATACTGACCGCTGAACAAAGTGGACCGGCTTGGAGAGCAGATCTGGTGCGGTGTGAAATGCTTGGTAAAGACGGCGCCCCGCTGGGCCAGTGCGTCTATATTCGGTGTCCTGACATGCTTGTTTCCGGTGCAGCCCAGACTGTTCGCGCGTTGCTGGTCCGTCATAATCAAAATGACATTTTTCTTCATTCTTGGCGCTGCCCTCCGAAACAACGGGACAGTACCACAGCGCTTACATTTGAAATAATACTATCTGTTTCGACTGATATTTGTTAATCGAATACCTATGTTCACCCATAACCAACTCAACGTCTTCTCTACGATCATGCAAACCGGGTCGGTTTCCGCTGCTGGTCGCAGGTTGAATCTGTCACAACCCAGCGTCAGCCGGCTTTTGTCGGATCTGGAGCGGGAGTTTGGCGTTCCTTTGTTTCGTCGCCGAAGTAAGGGTGTGACACCGCTCCCCGAAGCGGAAGAATTCTACCAAGAGGTTAAACGCAATTTTTCGGCCCTTGCGAACTTGGACGAGATCGCCTCTCAGATCGCTCGGAAGGATCGCGGGTCCTTGTCAATTGCCACAATAACCGCCGCCTCATTAGACCTCGTGCCTCAGGCCCTAAGACGGCTGAACATAGCGGAAAAGAACATCCGGATCGATTGGCGGGTACGATCTTCAAACTGGATACTGGACTATGCCCGTTTCGGCGCGATGAGAACAGGCTTCGCCTATGTTTCGCGCTCTCTGAAGCAAATGAACGTCCTGTTTGAGGGAAGCTTACCACATATTTGTTTTGTTCCCGAAGGTCATCCTTTAGCCGCAGGTCAGGGGGCGCTGACACTGGAACAGATGGCGCCCTATCAGATCATTGGGCTGCGCAACGAAGTTGAGAGTGCTTTGTCGCTAAGTGACTTGCTAGAGGGTGAGCGCCCACCGGTGACTGTCGAAACATCTTTAGCTGCACTTACTCTTAGCAAATCCTGCGGTGGGTTGCCTCTCGTGGATGCATTTACGGCTTTTCATTGGCTGCAAGGGAACAAAGGACGGCCGCGGATCGTAGAGGGCCTTCCTCTCTATCGGTTTGCGGTCGTTGAACCAATTGGCATCAACGCTTCACAGATAGACAGGGATTTTCAAGATTGCCTGATCCAAGAGATCGAACGCGTTGTTTTGTGGACCAAACAACTCGGCTAAAAAACAAAGCGTTCATTGACGTTCAGACTTCTACGGATACACCGGCATTGCGGGACTGTTGCATGCGTTGATGGGTCCCGCTTTTGCCACCGACCAGGATATGCCTCTCGTCCACGCGCCAATCGACACTGGCACGCCGCACGTGTTTCTGGGTCCGCGTTGTGTGCTCCGGCGCAAACTTGGGGCAACGAAGACCAAAATCCAAGGCACTTGCGCGTAGACAGAGGTTAAAGCAAGCAAACACCCTTAAGGGTGAGAATGATTGGACGCTCAAAAAGGCAGCACGCTTCTATGAGTGGCCAACCATAGTCCGAATGACTTCAAGCCAGTTGCGCCCCTTCACAAAACCACCGCGCGGACCGGATCACAAAGCAATACCCGGCCCGCAACATGCGGATTGGCCGTTTAGCCTTCGATAAAGGAGGAGTCTTTCAACAAAATGGGCTCAAAGCAGCCCTTCTTCCCGCAACAATTCCAGCATATCCGCTTCGGGTCTTGGGCCGATATGGCTGATGACCTCGCGGGCGCAGACGTTGCCGATCCTGGCGCAGGTCTCGTAATCGCGCCCTGTGGCCATTCCATACAGGAACCCCGCGGCGAACTGGTCACCAGCACCGGTTGCGTCTACCGGCACGATCCTCTTGACCGGCACGTCGATGCGCGCGCCTCCGTTCAGGACGGTCACGCCATCACCCGAGCGCGTGCAAACCACCAGCGGGCAAATCTCGGCGGTCTTGATCAGCGCCTCTTCCAGATCGTCGGTTTCAAACAGCGATTTGATTTCAGCCTCGTTGCCGATGACGAAATCCAGCTCATTCTCGATCAGCAGCAGGAAATCGACCCGGTGCCGTTCCACGCAGAACGGGTCGGAAATGGCGATCCCGGTCTTGCCGCCGCCCTTGTGGCAGGCGCGCGCGGCCTCAAGAAACGCGGCCTTTCCCTTTTCCTTGTCAAACAGATAGCCCTCAAGGAACATGATCTGGCTGCTTCCGGCGACCTCATCGGGCACGTCATGCGACGACAGTTCCGAGGAGATGCCCAGATAGGTGTTCATCGACCGCTCGCCATCGGGCGAGACAAAGATCATCGAGCGCGAGGTCGGCAATTCCCCGCCCGGAACCGGCGGGTTGACGAAATCGACGCCATCTTCGTTCATCGCATCCGCATAGAACCGGCCCAGCGCATCGTCATGCACCCGCCCGATAAAGGCAGCATCCAGCCCCAGCGCACCTGCGCCCGCAATCGTGTTGGCGACAGACCCGCCCGGTGTCTGTACCCGACCCTCCATCGAGGCATACAGCAGCTCACCGCGCTCCTGCTCGATCAGCTGCATGATGCCTTTTTCGATGCCCATCAGTTCCAGGAAACTGTCATCGGCCTGCGAGATCACGTCCACAACGGCATTTCCGATACCGGTCAGCTGGTAGGTTTTCATAATGTCTTGTCCTCGAATTGACAGAAATCACGGATGATGCAGGTCGGGCATTGCGGCTTGCGCGCCTTGCAATGGTACCGGCCATGCAGGATCAGCCAGTGATGCGCATGGAGTTGAAAATCGGCGGGGATATTGTCTTCGATGGCGCGCTCGACCGCGTCCACGTCCTTGCCGGGGCAGATGCCGGTGCGATTGCCGACGCGAAAGATATGCGTGTCCACAGCCTGCGCTGGCTGCCGCCACCACATATTCAGCACAACGTTGGCGGTCTTGCGTCCGACACCCGGCAGCGATTGCAGCGCTGCGCGGGAATTCGGGACTTCACCGCCATAGTCTTCGACCAGAATACGGCTCAGCTTGATGACGTTCTTGGCCTTCTGGCGGAACAGGCCGATGGTCTTGATATGCTCGATCAGGCCCTCTTCGCCCAGATCCAGCATCTTTTGCGGCGTATCGGCGATCTTGAACAACTCGCGCGTGGCCTTGTTGACGCCCGCATCGGTTGCCTGCGCCGACAGCGCCACGGCCACGACCAGCGTGTAGACATTCACATGCTCAAGCTCACCCTTGGGTTCGGGGTCGGCCTCCTGAAAGCGCGTAAAGATCTCGCGGATCGTATGATAGTCGAGTTGCTTTGCCATCCGGGCCTTAATGCCGCCCGAGGGGCCGCGACACAAGCCCAAAGCCAATGCGCAAGTTCCGGGTCGCGGCAGCGTGTCGCGCGCGCTATGGTTTGTGCCAGACAACGAGGTGCAACCATGAACGTCCAGACCCCCGAAAGCGGATACCACTACAACGTCATGCGCCGGGCAATCGAGCTGATCGATCAGGGCGGCGAGGGCCTCAGCCTTGATGAACTGGCCCGCCAGATGGACATGAGCCCGGCCCATTTCCAGCGCCTGTTCTCGCGCTGGACCGGTGTGTCGCCAAAACGGTACCAGCAATACCTGACGCTGGGCCATGCCAAGGCGCTGCTGCGCGAACGGTTCACCACGCTTGAAACCGCCCATAATGTCGGCCTGTCCGGCAGCGGCCGCCTGCATGATCTGTTCCTGAAATGGGAATCCATGAGCCCCGGCGAATATGCCCGCAGGGGCGCGGGTCTGACGATCTATTGGGGCTGGTTCGAATGCCCCTTTGGCCCCGCGCTGGTCATGGGCACCGACAAGGGCATCTGCGGCATCGCCTTCGGGGCCGAAACCGGAGAGAAGGCGGCGATGGAGGATATGGTCTCGCGCTGGCCCAACGCGGATTATGTCGAAGATCCGATGCGCCTGCGCCCCTGGGTTCTCAGCGCATTCGGCACGGCCAGCGACCGGTCAGAGCCGACACCGCTCTACCTGATCGGCTCGCCCTTGCAGATCAAGGTATGGGAAGCACTGATGCACATCCCGTCGGGGCAGGTGACGACCTATTCGGAGATCGCGCAGCGCGTGGGTTCGCCGCAGGCCGTGCGCGCGGTGGGCACGGCCGTCGGGCGCAACCCGGTCAGCTGGCTGATCCCGTGTCACCGCGCCCTGCGCAAATCCGGGGGGTTGGGCGGCTATCATTGGGGTCTGCCGGTCAAACGGGCCATGCTGGCCTATGAGGCGGCAAAGGCCGACGCCTGACCGGATTTTATAGGTACTCGCCCGTCGGGCAAAGTGTTAGACCTGCGCCGAGGCAGCAAGAATCCGGTTTGATGATCCAAAAGTTTGCTCTTTGGTCGATCCCAGTTTCCATCGCGGTGTTGGCACTGAAACTCCTGGCATGGTGGCTGACGGGGTCTGTCGCCCTTCTGTCCGATGCAATGGAGTCGGTGGTCAACGTGATCGCGGCCCTGTTAGCCTTCTTCGCGGTTTCAATTGCCCGAAAGCCGCCTGACGAAAAGCATCCGTTCGGTCACAAGAAGGTAGAGTATCTGTCGGCCGTTGTCGAAGGCACGCTGATCGTTCTGGCCGCATTGCTGATCATCCGCGAAGCTATTCTTGCCTTGCCATCCCCGCATCTGGAACAGGCGCCGATGCGCGGCGTTGCGGTCAATGTCTTGGCCACAGGGCTGAACGGTGTCTGGGCGTTGATCCTGCTGCGGGTCGGTCGGCGGCACGTATCACCGGCGTTGGTGGCCAGTGCGAAACACATCTTCACAGATGTTGTTACCTCCGTTGGGGTGTTGGCGGGTATTCTGCTTGCGCTGGCGACAGGCTGGCTGATCCTGGACCCGATCATGGCGATCCTGGTCGCGCTGAACATTCTGTGGGAAGGATGGAAGGTCATCCGAAACTCGGTCGATGGGTTGATGGACGTGACCCTTTCCGAGCCGGATTTGAACGTTATCCGCAGTACAATCGAAGCCCATCTTGGACCCGCGCTGGAATATCACGATCTTCGCGGTCGCAGGTCGGCGAATATCGTCTTTGTCGAGTTCCATCTGGTGGTCGATGGTGCAATGTCGGTCTCAGCCGCGCATGAAATCTGTGATGATATCGAGGCAGCCCTGACCGCGAATTTCCCCGGCTCGGTTTTTGTAATTCACCTCGAGCCGGACACCGAAGTAGAAGGCAATCTCGCTGTAAAAGAATAAAGGGCAAGGCAACCCTCGTTGCCTCGCCCTCTCATCTTTCGTCGCGCTGGGTGTATTACTCAGCCGCCCAGCCGCCGACGGATTTGACTTCCAGAAAGTCCTCCAGCCCCCAAACGCCACCTTCGCGCCCGTTGCCGGATTGCTTCATCCCACCAAACGGAGAGCCCGCGCTGCGCGACTGGCCGTTCATCTCGACCATGCCCGACCGCAGAACCCGCGCCATGCGGTTGGCGCGTGCCTTGTCCTGTGTCTGCACATAATTGGTCAGGCCATAAGGTGTGTCATTGGCGATCTCGACAGCCTCTTCCTCGGTGTCGAAGGGGATCATGGTCAGAACCGGGCCAAAGATTTCCTCGCGGGCGATGGTCATCTGGTTGTTGGCATCGGCAAAGACCGTCGGGCGGACATAATAGCCCTTGTTCAGCCCCTCGGGGCGTCCGGTGCCGCCCGCGACCAGCCGCGCCCCTTCGTCGATACCTTTCTGGATCAGGTCCTGAATCTTGGTCCACTGAACCTCATTCACGACGGGTCCGATATGGCGGCCCTCTTCTGCTGCACTGCCCACGGTGACCTTGCTGGCGACCTCGGCGGCGATCTCAACAGCCTGATCATAGATCGGGCGCTGCACCAGCATCCGGCTGGGGGCGTTACAGCTCTGGCCGGTGTTGTTCATCATGTGCAGGACACCGCGTTTGACAGCCTTTTCATCGGCATCGGCAAAGACCACATTGGCGCCTTTGCCACCCAGTTCCAGATGCACTTTCTTGAGCGTTTCCGCCGCGTTCTTTGAAATCGCCGTACCCGCACGGGTCGAGCCGGTAAAGCTGACCATATCCACATCGGGATGACCCGACAGCTGCGAGCCAACGCCCGCGCCATCGCCGTTCACCAGATTGAACACACCGGGCGGGAACCCTGCCTCGTCCATCATCTCGGCAAAGATCATCGCGTTCAGCGGGCTTTGCTCGGACGGTTTCAGAACCATCGTGCAGCCCGCAATCGCCGCCGCACCAACCTTGAGCGTGACCTGATTCATCGGCCAGTTCCAGGGCGTGATCAATGCGGCCACGCCAACCGCCTCATAGATGATCCGGTCATTCGGGGCGTGATCCCCCAGAGGGCGTTCAAACTGAAACGCCTTGGCGGCGCGGATGAAGCTCTGCAAATGCCATGTGCCTGCACCAACCTGCTGGCTGCGCGACATGTCAATCGGCGCGCCCATTTCCAGCGACATGGCCTGCGCCAGATCTTCCGCGCGGGTCTGGTAGATGTCGATCAGCTTCTCGACCAGTGCGATGCGGGCCTCTACCGGCGTTGCCATCCAGCCCGGCAGGGCGGCCTTGGCGGCGGCAACTGCCGCATCCGTGTCGGCCTGCCCACCCAGTGAGATCACCGCGCACGGCTCCTCGGTCGAGGGGTTGATGACCTCGAAATCATTGGGTTGCGACGGCGCGACCCATTGACCATTGATATAGAAATTCCGCTTTTCGATCATCCTGAGCCCTCCTGTCGGTCCAGCTAGAATCCGGCTGTTCGCCGACACTCTGTCACCCAAGCGAACAGGGGGCAATAGATAATTTGATCAAATTATTTTTCCTGTGAAACCGGTGAATTTCCGGGCCGCGACCACGATGCAAGTTTTAACCCGTGGGCAAAGTGATTAGGTTTCAGGCAATCGACTCAGGTTAATACTGGAAAGGAGATACCCCATGGGTTTGCGCATCAACGATACGGTCCCGAACTTCACCGCAGAAACAGATCAGGGCACCATTCAGTTTCACGACTGGATTGGCGACAGCTGGGCCATTCTGTTCTCGCACCCCAAGGATTTCACGCCTGTCTGCACCACCGAATTCTCGGCCGTGGCGCAGCTGAGTGACGAATGGGCCGCGCGCAACACCAAGGTGATCGGCGTGTCGGTTGACGGTGTCGAAGACCACAAGAAGTGGAAGAAGGATATCGAGGAATACGGCAAGGCCAATCCCGGTTTCCCGATCATCGCTGATGAGGGTCTGGCGGTGTCGAAAGCCTTCGACATGCTGCCAGCCGAAGCCTACCTGCCCGATGGCCGCACCCCGGCGGACAGCGCCACCGTGCGGTCGGTCTTTATCATCGGCCCGGACAAGCAGCTGAAGCTGTCGATGACCTATCCGATGACCGTGGGCCGCAACTTTGCGGAAATCCTGCGCGCGCTGGACGGGTTGCAGATGTCGTCGAAAGGTGTCGCAACGCCTGCCAACTGGGTGCCGGGTGAAGACGTGATCATCCCGCCCTCTGTGTCGAACGAAGACGCCAAGGCCAAATTCGGCGCGTTCGAGACGATCTTTCCCTATCTGCGCAAGACCAAAGCGCCGTCTTAAGCCGGTTGCCGGGTCAGGGGGGCTGTCTGCCCCCCATCGCGCCTGTCGGCACGATTCCCCCCGAGGATATTTGGGGCCAGATGAAGCAGGCGGGGGCAGGGTAACCGAAGGGAGACCTGCCCCTGGACCTCAGAACTTGTACCGAAGCCCGAAATTGACACTGAACGTATCCAGATCGTCTTCGACGGTGCCGGTCAACGCGCCGTTCGGGGCCAGTCGCCGGGACGAGACGTCAAAGGCGCGGGCATAGCGGGCGTCGACGGTAAAGGCGGTTGACGGGTTGATCTCGTAAGCCACACCGGCGATCAGCTGCGCGGCAAAGGCGGTGTCGCTGTCATCCAGCGCCACACCGGGCCCATAGGCAAAATCCAGATCCGAATAGGTGGCCCCCAGACCAAACCCGGCATAGGGCGTCAGCGCACCAGCCTGTTTGAAATCGAACAGCACATTGGCAAACAATGAGGTCTGAGTGACATCGCCCGAAATATTGCCCTCGGCACCCGGCCCGTTGCCCGAGAAGTTCACACCATCCACGTCGCTGTCGCGGTAAGACAGCTCCAGCTCAATCCGTGTGCCGAACCTGTCATTGGACCATTGCGGGATTTCCTTGCCGATGGCCACGCCCAGGCCGAATCCCGCGTCGAACTCTGTGTCGACGGATTGGGGCGCGCCGCCGATCGTGCCTGCGAAATCGCTGTCCTGCAGCTGGCTGTACCCGACAAAACCCTGAACATAGGTGCCGTCGCCAAGGCTCTGCGCGGCAAGCGCCGTCGCGCTGGCGGCGAGGGCCGATGAGGTAAGTAAAATGTGCTTGAACATGATTGTCTCCGTTGCTCCAAAACTCTGCTTGGCCTCGATGTGGGCGGGCTTGACGGAAAGGAAAGGCGCGGGTCTATCACTTCGCCTCACAGGTTTTTGGACGCGCGTGAGTGAATAGATCCGGGGCTGGGGCGGCGCTGTTCATCGGCTTCTTCGGGCCCCTCAGGTTCTGGTTCGCGCCGATTTGTGATAGGGTGCTTAGGGGCAAAACTCAGGCATGCGACCAATCACCTCGGGCTTTCGGACTGTTCAAAGCAGGAGAGGACCATGGCTTTTACGGATTGGTATGTTGAAGGAGAGAGTTTCGGGAACTGCAACTGCGGCTATGCCTGCCCCTGCCAGTTCGAAGAGTTGCCGACCCATGGCGATTGCCGAGGCTTCGAAGTGCTTGAGGTGACCAAAGGGCATTTCGGCGACACCGACCTCAGCGGGACCAAAGCCGCGCTGATCTATGCCTGGCCGGGGCCGATCTTTGAAGGCGGCGGCGAGATGCAGGTGATCGTTGATCCCGCAGCAACCCCGGCACAGCGCGACGCGCTGGAAAAGGTCTTTCACGGTGAAGAAACCGAAGAGATGGCGACGCATTGGTATGTGTTCAGGGCGATGTGCGAGACGGTTCATGACACGCTCTACCTGCCGATCGAGTTCGAGATGGACCTCGAAGAGCGTACGGCCAGCGTTACCGTTGGTGATGTTCTGAAATCCACCGGACAGCCGATTCAGGCCCCGCATGGTGGCGGCGCGCATCGGGTCCGCATCGATATCCCGGGCGGGATCGAGTTTTCCATTGCCGAGATTGGCAGCGCCTCGACCCGCTCTGATGCCGCGATAAAGCTGGACCTGAAGGACAGCTATGGCCAGTGGCATCTTCTGAAACATGGGCCCGGCGGGGTTACCCACTGATCGGCACCCCTGTCAGGCGGCGTGCGCAGATGCGTTCGGGACCGATGACCAGCAGGGCTGCGTCAGATCCGCCTTCAGCACCCGAACCTCAAAGGGTTTCAGCACCGGCAACGCGGTTGACCCATAGCCACCGGCACCGCAGGCCAGATCCGGGAACAGGGTGAACAGCTCGCGCCTTGTGGCGGGTGCCATCGCGCCCAGTGTCGTGTCACCGGGATAGAAGGATTCGGACCAGATGCCTTCGACATTCACCAACTCATGCCGGTCAAAAAGGATATGGACATACTCGACCCCTTGCGCGGGCAGCTCCTGAACGATTGTCCGCCCGTTGATCAATCCCTTGGCCGGGGCCAGCATTGCGGTCTCGCAATGCATCAGCTCCATCATCGCCGAGGTGACGGCGATCCGGTGTTGTGGCGAGACGACCAGATCACGGCTGGGGCTGTTTGGCCCGAAACATCCCGCCATGATCCGAACGGGACAGAGATGAGGGTCCTGTTGCAACTCCTGCGCTGACAAGCGACGCCTGCCGATCCAGCGCACCGGGCGGATATGGCCCTTGGCAGTGACAACCGGGTCGCCGGGGTTCAGGGTTTCGACCCGGCGCAGCCCGGCGGGCGTCCGGATCAGGGACCCGGCGGTAAAACACACGAAAGACGGCAAGGTCTGATAGGCGGTTGGCGCTGCCGTCCCGCCAAAGCTGGTCCCCGTGATCGTATCGTTCAGCTGCGCCTGACCCGAGGTGACGATGATGTAGCGCGGGTTCGAGAACTGAACCAGAATGAAGGTGACAGGCGCCCCGTTCACCGTTCCCGAATAGCTTTCGAAGGTGCTGAAATTTTGGCTTGTCCCGGAAAAACCGGGCAGGGCCGACAGATCAAGCTGCGCGCTGTCAGGGTCGGGATCCTGCAACAGGGCGTCATTGTCGGTGATATCAACGGAATAAGCGGCAGTAATATCGACGCTTTTATTGCTGTAGGGGTCTGCGCTGATTTCGAAAACGGTTATCGAGGCCACGGTCGAAAAGCATCCCTGAATGCAACATGATCATCCTTATGGTTGAGTAAATACACGCATGAAGTGTTAATAATTGATTTACCAAGCCACGGGAGGCCCGACACTCCTGACCGTGCGGACAAAAAAAGCCCCGGTCGAAACCGGGGCCTTTCGCATTCAATCAGAGGGTGGGCAGATTACTCTGCGCTTTCCTCTTTCTTTTCTTTCTTCTCGGGAACGATCTCTTCGCCGGTTTCCTGATCGACCACTTTCATCGACAGGCGAACCTTGCCGCGATCGTCAAAGCCCAGCAGCTTGACCTTCACTTCCTGACCTTCCTTCAGAACATCCGACGGATGGTTCAGGCGGCGGTTTTCGATCTGGGACACGTGGACCAGACCGTCGCGCTTGCCAAAGAAGTTCACGAAGGCACCGAAATCGACGATCTTGACCACCTTGCCGGTATAGACCTGACCTTCTTCCGGCTCGGCCACGATCGACCAGATCATGTCATAGGCTTTCTTGATCGATTCCCCATCGGGCGATGCGATCTTGATGACGCCATCGTCGTTGATGTCGACCTTGGCACCCGAAACCTCGACGATCTCGCGGATGACCTTGCCGCCCGAACCGATCACTTCACGGATCTTGTCGGTCGGGATGTTCATGGTCTCGATGCGCGGCGCGTGGACCGAGAACTCGTTGGTCTCGGACAGGGCTTTGCCCATCTCGCCCAGGATGTGCATCCGGCCGTCCTTGGCCTGTGCCAGGGCGGTTTCCATGATCTGAGGCGTGATGCCCGCGACTTTGATGTCCATCTGAAGCGAGGTGATGCCGTTTGCAGTACCCGCAACCTTGAAGTCCATGTCGCCCAGGTGATCTTCGTCACCCAGAATGTCGGTCAGAACTGCGTAAGACCCGTCATCTTCCAGGATCAGACCCATGGCAACACCGGCAACCGGGGCTTTCAGCGGAACACCCGCATCCATCATCGACAACGACCCGCCGCAGACAGACGCCATCGAGCTGGAGCCGTTGGATTCAGTGATCTCGGACACCACGCGGATGGTATAGGGGAAGTCGGTCGGCGCAGGCAGAACCGCCTGCAGCGCGCGCCATGCCAGCTTACCGTGACCGATTTCGCGACGGCCGGGCGAACCCACGCGGCCCACTTCACCAACCGAATAGGGGGGGAAGTTGTAATGCAGCAGGAAGTTCGATTTGAAGTTGCCGTGCAGCGCGTCGATGAACTGCTCATCGTCGCCGGTGCCCAGCGTGGTCACGGCCAGCGCCTGGGTTTCACCGCGGGTGAACAGGGCAGAGCCGTGTGTGCGCGGCAGCAGCGAGGTTTCGGCTTCGATGGCACGCACATCGGTGGTCGAACGACCGTCGATGCGCTTGCCGCCCTTGACGACGTCACCGCGCAGAATACCGGCTTCCAGCTTTTTCATCGCCGAACCAAGGTTGGCGTCTTCCAGCTGTTCCTCGGTCAGCGCTTCCTTGATCGCTTCACGGGCAGCGGCAACAGCGGCGGTGCGCTCCTGCTTGTCGGTGATCGCGAACGCGGCGCGCATCTGCTCTTCACCGGCAGCCGAAACAGCGGCGTAAAGCTCCGAGTAATCGGGTGCGACGAATTCAAACGGCTCTTTCGCGGCGTCTTCGGCCAGCGAAATGATCAGGTCGATGACCGGCTGGATCTGTGCATGCGCAAAGGTCACGGCACCCAGCATTTCGGCCTCGGACAGCTCATAGGCTTCCGATTCCACCATCATCACGGCGTCTTTGGTACCGGCAACAACCAGATCCAGACGCTGTTCAGGGTTCAGGCGCAGGTCCTGCATGTCATCCACGGTCGGGTTCAGGACGTATTCGCCATCCACGAAACCAACGCGGGCACCGGCGATCGGGCCCATGAACGGCGCGCCGGAAATGGTCAGCGCAGCCGACGCGGCGATCATCGCGACGATGTCGGGATCATTGACCAGATCGTGGCTCAGCACGGTGCACATCACCAGAACTTCGTTTTTGAAACCGTCAACGAACAGCGGGCGGATCGGACGGTCGATCAGACGCGCGGTCAGCGTCTCTTTCTCGGTCGGGCGCGCTTCGCGCTTGAAGAAGCCACCCGGAACCTTACCGGCGGCATAATATTTCTCTTGGTAATGTACGGTCAGCGGGAAAAAGTCCTGACCGGGTTTTTGGCTCTTGGCAAAGGTCACGTTGGCCATGACGCTGGTTTCGCCCAGCGTGGCAATCACGGTGCCGTCGGCCTGACGGGCAACCTTGCCGGTTTCCAGTGTCAGCGTCTCCTCGCCCCACTGCATCGATTTCTTCGTTACATCAAACATATGCGTATCCTAGAACGGAGCACTCCCGCCCCTGCGGGTCTCCGGTTTTGCATGGCGGCCCCATTGCCGCCGACCCCATTTATCTTCCGTTCGAGTGCCGGGGTCAGGGCACAACGTCTCAGATACCGCGCGCATACATGAGAATGCGTTGGAAGGAAAGCGAAACCGAAAAAGCTGGCCGGATCATGCTGAGGCAGGCCCTGACCCCTCGCAGCGCGACACAAGGCACAAGGGCCGCATGATGGTGTGCGGCGTGCCATTGCCCCTGTCCGGGAAATGGCCTGACAGAACCGGATCACTGCGCTAACCTAACTTTCATCGGGGGTGCAAATGAAAAGACGGCTTACGACAGTGCTGGCGGCTGACGTTGTCGGGTACTCTGCGCTTATGGATCAGGACCGGCAGGGTACACTTGCAGCACTGAAATCGTTCCGTGACGACACGCTCACTGCCCTGCTGAAATCCCACAACGGCACATTGATCAAAAGCATGGGGGATGGCTGGATCGCCGAATTCCAGTCAACGTCCGACGCGTCGGATTTTGCGATTGCCCTGCAATCCTGCGACAAGCCCGAAGGGCTGCGGCTGCGCATCGGTATTCACACGGGCGAGGTCATTGCGGAAGGCGAAGACATCTTCGGTGATGGCATCAATGTCGCTGCCCGGCTCGAGGCTCTGGCCAAACCCGACCAGATCCTGATCTCGGACACGGCGCATCACAGCCTTGACCGGGGTGATGCGGGTCTGTTCGGCGGCGGCGGGCAGGCCGAGCTAAAGAACATCACGCGCCGCGTTGGTGTCTGGTGCTGGCCAAAGGGCTCAACCGCCAATCTTGCAACACCCGCCGACACCCGCCCGGGGATCGCCGTCCTGCCCTTCGACAACATGTCCGGCGACCCCGAGCAAGAGTTCTTTGCCGACGGTATAACCGAAGACATCATCACGGAACTGTCGCGCTTTCGCTGGCTGATGGTCGTGGCCCGCAACTCGTCCTTCATCTTCAAGGGAAAAACGACGGATATCCGCCAGGTCGGCCTGACGCTCGGGGTTCGGTATGTGCTGGAAGGGTCCGTCCGCCGCGCGGGACAGCGTGTCCGGATCACCGGTCAGTTGATCGATGCGGAAAATGGCAGCCACCTGTGGGCCGATCGCTTTGACGGGGTGCTGGACGATATCTTCGAGCTTCAGGACAAGGTCACGCAAGAGGTCGTCACGGCGATCGAGCCTTCGCTGCGCCACGCCGAAACGAACCGGTCCCGCGCCAAGCCGACCGAAAACCTCGAAGCCTATGAACTCTATCTTCAGGCGCAGTCGCAATTTCACCTGCTGACAGATGACGCCAATCGCGAAGCCATCCGGCTGACGACGCTGGCGCTGGACCGCGACCCGGATTACGCCGCAGCCGCAGGGCTGCTGGCCTGGCTGCATATTCAGCGCCTTGTGCAGGGGCTCGACCCCATCGGCGAAGGGCCCAGGGCCGCCATCAGCGCGGCAGAACGCGTTCTCATGAGCGACCGCGCCGACGGCATTGCCATGGCTTATGCAGCGCATTCAATCTCGATGCTGGCCCGCGACCTGCCGCGCGCGCGGGCGGCGTTCAAACAGGCTCTGGCCGAAAACCCCAATGCTGCAAGTGTTCACATGCTCGCCTCCATCAACCTGTGCATGTTGAACCGGTCGGACGAGGCATTGGAACACGCAACACATGCCATTGAACTCAGCCCGAAAGACCCGATGCGCCATGCGGCGCATATCGCCCGGGCAAGTGCGCTTTTTCAACTGCGCCGGTATGACGAGGCCGCCGCCGCCGCGCGTGACGCTCTGGCCGTTCGGTCCGGATTTGTCATGAGCCACCTGATGCTTATTGCCGCCTTGGGCCAGATGTCCGATGCCGCAGCGGCGCAGGCGGCGATAAGCGACCTACAAGCGCTGCGCCCTGATATCACCGCGTCCTCGGATCAGACCAGACTGCCGGTCTTTACCGTTCCGGCCTGTGCGGAATGCTGGCGCGAAGGGTGGAAAAAGGCCGGTCTTCCCGAATAACGGCTGATCTACAGATACGCGTTCAGCTGCTGTCACGAAACTCCGCGCGCGCGCCGGCTGGCGGCGTCCGGATGTTCAAGTGTGATGTTCACCACAGAGAGAATTCAAAACTCGTCTATTGTGCAGGCTTATTGTGTCAAAGTTAATGAAAGTAGGTTTACCCATGAAGCTCCATTCCGCCTCTGGCATTTCATTTAACCCTGATGTGTTCGACGAGTCATTCATCGAAATGCTCGACAAGCTCCCCGAGGACGCGGTCGAGGACATCGACCTTGATGCAGGCCCGAAGATGCCGCTGATGACAACCCCCGCCGCCGAACCAAGTGCGGCGGACGTGGCCGCGATCATGGAAAGCGCATGGCAAGAGCTTTATGCCTCAGACGAAGGGGCCGATATCCGGGCGCTACCGGCCGACCAGCAGGCGCAGATCAAGGCACGGTTCCTGTCCCCCGACCCGATACCCGAGGCCGAAGCCGCCACGGTTCCCGTCGATGCCGCGCCATTTTCGGTGCAGGAAACCGCGGACAGCCTGATCCTGATGCAGGGGGACACGCCGCTTTTGGGGGCACCGCTGGGCACCAGCAGGAAAAAGCGCAAGAAGGCCGCGCTGAACACCTTTATCGGGGCCGCCGCCAAGGCCTTTGCCGATATCATCACGATGGCCATGGCGGCACTGGGGGTTTATCAGGCGCTCGGAACCAAGACGGTCACGCGGGCCGGGGCCGGGATTGCCGTCAAATGCAGCGGACCGATCAGCCGCCACGCCGGTGCAATCGCCAAGGCCGGAACGGCGGGCAGCGATCTGGCCATGATGAAGGCCATGCTGGGCGTCGCCAAGGCGTCTGTCGGGTTCACCAAACTTGCGGGCATCGTTCTGACCGACATGAGCGGCCTGGAAAAAGCCGCCGCGATTGCCACCTGCGTCGGCGGCATGACTCTGGCCGTCGCCTCGGCAAGCGGGTCGTTCTGGGTGTCGATGCTGGCGATGGTAACCGCAGTTGCGATGTTCGTGATCGACACCGCCTTGGCGGTCGATACCTACAAAAAGTGGCAGGCGATCTGACCCGAAATCAAAGACGCCCGCCATTTGGGCGGGCGTACAAATCTTACAGACCGGGGTTCAGAACCGGTACAAAACGTAACAAATACGTTTAGCGGCGGATGCCCAGCTTTTTGATCAGGTCCTGGTAACGCGCCTCTTCCTTGCCCTTCAGGTAGTCCAGCAGCTTACGGCGCTGAGCAACCATTTTCAGCAGACCACGACGACCGTGGTTGTCTTTCTTGTGGGTCTTGAAGTGCTCGGTCAGGGTGTTGATGCGCGAGGTCAGGATAGCAACCTGTACTTCAGGCGAACCGGTGTCGCCTTCTTTGGTTGCGAATTCTTGCATGACGCGTGCTTTTTCAGCGGCAGTGATCGACATCGGGGTCTCCTTTAAAAGGTTAGAGTTGATGGCGCAGGCCGGGATGTCGTCCAGCACAGGCCCATGGAGAAAACCGCACCGATTCCGATGCGGATGGGCGCGTATAAGCGCATTTGACCCAAATGGCAAAGGGTTTCTGCGGGCTCAGACCATCTGCCCGTATTGTGCCAGCTGCGCTTCGGTGATCAGCTGAATATCGGCCGCAGTCATCCCTTCGGCACCATATACCTGCGCAACTTCCTGACCATCGATGAAAACCCTTGTCAGGTTGGCGTTTTCGGCGTCGGCCTCAACCTCGATTGCCGGGTCGGTTTCATCCTCCCACGTCACCAGCAGCTTATCTTCGCCGGGTTGAAACCCCATCACGGTCACCTGATCGTCGCCTGGGTTCAACACGATGTCATCGGCCCCGTCTCCGCCCGTCACCACGTCTTTGCCGCCTGCCAGAATGGTATCGTCACCCGCACCGCCGTTCAGGAAATCCCTTTCGGCGGCCCCCTCTTCGATCCCGAAAACAAAGTCGTCTCCATCCCCGCCAAAGACGGTATCCTCACCTTCGCCCCCGTTCAGAACATCATCCCCGAACCCGCCCTGCAACGCATCATCCCCTGCGCCGCCGTCCAGCCTGTCGTCGCCCTGACCGCCAAACAGTTCGTCCTCACCCGCACCGCCATCCAGAGTGTCGTCCCCAAAGTGACCGTAAAGGGCGTCATCCCCGTCATCTCCGAACAAGAGGTCGTCATCCGCCTCACCGTGCAGGATGTCACTTCCCTGCCCGCCCGATATCTCATCCGCGCCGTCGCCCCCGTGCAGAACGTCGTTGCCCTTGGCACCGTTTATCGTGTCGTCCCCGCCATAGCCGTTGATCTGATCGACACCGTCCTGCCCGGTAATCACGTCCGAACCATCGCCACCGGCAATCACGAGATCGCCTTCAAATTCCGAGATCACAGTCCCGGTGGAGGGTGCCTCGTCACTGTCCGGCGAAGGTTCGGTGTCGGTGCTTTCCGGATCTTCGACACCCTCGCCGATGACCAGAAACTCACCAGTATCAACCTCGGCTGATGGTTCACCTTCGGGGTTTTCATCCGGCGTGTCGTCCTCTTCGATCAGAAAATCGCTCATCGCGTAAGCAGCGCCGCCAATGGCGGCCAGTCCAAGCAATCCGGCCAGAAACATGGAACCCCTCCGAAAGCATGATGCTCCGAGGGTGGAATATCCCATATCGCCCGTCACCGGGTCAAAGGTAAACCTTTGAAATGGTTAACCCTTTGTCACCAGAGCTCAGGCTGCTGCGTATAGGCGATATAAAGCGGATGTTTGGGGTGGCCGTCCTTGGTCAGGCCCAGATGGAACAGCGATTGGCCGGTGCCGCGCAACAGGGTTTCCACCGCAGGGCCGCGCCCCAGATGCGCGCCATGCGTGCCCCAGGCCGCGATGACCTGATCGGCCCATTGCACACCGTCCAGAATGGCCGCGTCATTCTCAGGCCCGACCGGATCGGTGGCAGCCCGCATCTTGCGCGGGTCGGTGTCGCGCCACGCAAAGATGTTCGTGACCTGAAACGCGCCGAACCCAAGCGCGCGTGCGCGCCGTTCACAGCGCTCCACCGTCGGGTCGTTCTGCACCTCGGTCGCGGTTGACGGGTTCAGCATCACAAACAGCGCCTTGCGACCTTCAGGGTCCCAGATGCGGGTCAGGCTATAGCGGTATTTCTCGCAATCGGAATAGATGGCGGTCGAGGGCGCGTCGCCCTTGGTATGGGAACGGGTGATCATGCCCTTCGCCTAACACGGCTCTCAGTCGACGAACACCCGGCTGGGGTGCAATTCACCGGATTTATAGATGCCAACGGCCACGGCCTTGCCGTCGAATGATGCCCAGGCCTCGTCGCCGTATTCAATGTCTGAGGCCAGCACCATGCCCGGATTGCCATTGCGCAGACGGGTTGCCCCCTCGGCGGTGCATTTCAGCTCGGGCAGGTCGGACAGGCCGGTTTCCAACGGGTGCAGATATTCGTCCAGCGCGGTTGTTTTCGCCATTTCGTCGATCTGTTCGATGCTCAACCCGTCTTCGGCCTCGAACGGGCCGGACCAGATGCGGCGCAGTTCCTTGACGTGGGCGTGACAGCCCAGCGCCTCGCCCAGATCGCGGGCAATCGAACGGACATAGCCGCCTTTGCCGCAGGTCATCTCCAGCACCACATGGTCTTCGTCGGGGCGGTCAACGAGGATCAGTTCCTCGACCCAGAGGGGGCGGGCGGTCAGCTCCACATCCTCACCATCGCGGGCCAGTTTATAGGCGCGTTGGCCGTCGATCTTAACCGCCGAGAATTTGGGCGGCACCTGCATGATGTCACCCAGAAACGGGGTCAGCGCCTGTTTGATATCGTCATCCGAGGGGCGTTCATCGCTTTGCGCGATCACTTCGCCCTCGGCATCGTCCGTGTTGGTGGCCTGCCCCAGACGCACGGTAAAGGTATAGGCTTTCAAGGCATCGGTGATATAGGGAACGGTCTTGGTTGCCTCGCCCAAGGCAATTGCCAGAACGCCGGTCGCCTCGGGATCCAGGGTGCCCGCATGGCCCGCCTTTTTGGCATCCATCGCCCAACGCACCTTGTTGACCACGGCGGTCGAGGTCATGCCCGCGGGCTTGTCCACCACCAGCCAGCCGGAAATGTCGCGACCCTTGCGTTTGCGTCCCATCATGCACCTTGAATCTTGCTAAGGCGCGCGAGTTAACGGATCACTCTGCCGCTGTCAATTTGCGGGCGTTTCTTCGACGACGCCGACAATCGGCCCCAGCGAGAACCCCAGATCCGAGCGGTTGCTGGCACGCTCATACATCCGCGAGATATTGCCGTCGAAAAACAGCGCGTTTGGCGTGCCAAGCACATCGCGGAACAGACGCCCGAACTCGTGGAAGGTGACATAATCTTCCGAGATCGCAAACACCGCCCGTGTACCATCGGAACTGGTGCCGACCCCATTTCGAACATAAAGCGAGGTCGAATCGGGCAGGAAACGCGGGTGCAGTTCTCCGTCGATCACAAGCATGGGGCCGGATTGGGTGGCAAAGCGGCAGGTGGGGGCCTGATCCACGTAATCAAGCGTTTCAAACACATCCGCCCGGTCCTCGCGGATGCAGAACACGCCATTGGGCAGCAAACCGAAATTTCCGGGGCCGGGGTTGGTGATCACACGCATCTGCTCCTGGCCGTCCTCGACATAATGGCCAACGGGTGAACGGTCGTCGTGATACATGCCCGCGTTCATAGCAAAGGTCAGCCGTTCGCCTTCCGGGGCCAGCACTTCGTTGACCGCCGAAAAATGCCCCAATACCTGACCGTCTTCACCGTTCAGAAACAGCCGCAGATCTTCATTGGCGGCATCGACGTTGCAAACCGTATAACGTTTGTCCTCATGGGTCAGCTTTTCACAAGTGACCGCGCCTGCCTGCGCGGCCCAAAGAAGCGTCGCCAATGTGACAAACGTGCGGATCACTCGTCCAGATCGCGGCGCACCGCGTCCTGTTCGAACATGCGGCGGGTGTCGTCCAGACGGTCGAACGTGTCATCCAGCCGAAAGCGCAGATCGGGCGCGAATTTCAGGCCGACTTTCTTGCCGACCATGCGCCGCAGCTCACCCTTGTTGCGGGCCAGAAGTTCGATCACGTCCTCCTGCCCTCTGCCGCCAAGGGGCAGCACATAGGCGGTGGCGATCTTCAGATCGGGCGAGGTGCGCACCTCACCCACGGTGATCGACATGCGATTCAGGTCAGGGTCGTGGACATCTCCGCGCGCCAGAACTTCGGACAGGGTGCGACGGATCAGTTCGCCGACACGCAGCTGCCGTTGGGACGGGCCGGGGCCATCATGGAATTTGTTCTTTGCCATAATCCCCGATCTAAGCGCAAAGCGGGGCTTTGCCAAGCGGGCGCGAACCGGGTAGGAGGCTTTGAGCCGACTTAACGAAAAGGACCAGCGCAATGACCCATATTCCGGGGATCGTCATCACAGGGGCTTCGGGCCGTATGGGGCAGATGCTGATCAAGACCGTGACGGACAGCGATCAGGCCCGTCTGGTCGGCGTGGTCGAGCGCAAGGACCATGACTGGATCGGTGAGGATGTGGGCACAGTCATGGGCGGGCAGGCGCTGGGCGTTACCGTCACCGACGACCCGCTGGAGGCCTTTGCGCAGGCGCAGGCAGTGATCGACTTCACCGCGCCCGAAGCGACACTGGAATTCGCTGCGCTGGCGGCGCAGGCGCGCTGTGTGCATGTGATCGGCACCACCGGCATGTCCGACGAACAGATCGCAGCACTGGAACCCGCGTCCCGCCATGCGGTGATCGTACGGGCCGGCAACATGAGCCTTGGCGTCAACCTTCTGGTGCAATTGACCAAAAAGGTCGCAGCTGCGCTGGATGAGGATTTCGATATCGAGATCATCGAAGGTCACCACCATTACAAGGTCGATGCACCTTCGGGCACCGCCTTGATGCTGGGAGAGGCCGCGGCCGAGGGGCGCGGCGTTGCATTGTCGGACGTGTCCGACCGGGTCCGGGACGGCATCACCGGTGCGCGCAAGCGCGGAGATATCGGTTTTCACGCTATTCGCGGCGGCGACATCGTGGGGGAACATGATGTCCTGTTCGCCGCCCCCGGAGAACGCATCGTCCTGCGCCATCTCGCCACCGACCGCGCCATCTTTGCCCGCGGCGCGTTGAAAGCGGCGCTGTGGGGGCAGGGCAAATCCCCCGGTCAATATGACATGGTGGATGTGCTTGGGCTGTAAGCCATAGACGGGCCGCTCGACGGCGTTACACTCGGGCGTATGCGGAACCTGACATCACGTGTGATGACCGGATTGGTGCTGGTCCTGTTCTATCTGACCCTGCTGCCCTTCGTCGCGCAGGGGTTTGACATGATCGGCGTCGGGCTGTCTGAGAGCGCGGCACAAAAAAGCTACTTGTTTGCCTATGACCAGAGTGTCGCTAATGCGGCGATGATGTTGCATATCCTTGCCGGAACGGTGTTGGTGGCTCTTGGGCCGCTGCAACTGCTGAAAGGGCTTCGGCTGAAATACAATCGGTTTCACCGCGGCTTGGGTGTGGCTCTGATTGCGTCGGCTTTGATCACCGGACTGGCAGGAATGACCTATATCCCCCTGCGGGGAACGATCGGTGGACCGATGATGTCTGCAGCGTTTTTCTTGTATGGGCTCTGCCTGTTCACTGCAGCTCTGATGGTGGCGCGCATGGCTGTAATCGCGGATCGTGCTGGCCATTGGGCATGGGGTCTGCGGCTGTTCTGGCTGGCGCTGGGGTCGTGGCTCTACCGTGTGCATTATACGGTTTGGTATCTGTTGACCGGCGGGTTGGGGTCAGAGCCTGATTTCTCGGGCCCTTTCGATCAGGTTCAGAACTTCGCATTCTTCGTACCGTACCTGCTGGCTACGCAGATTTGGATCGCGCGTAGCCGATCTGCTCATCGGGGGGCTCTGATCACAAATCCCTGATCTTGTCGGCGCGCAGCGGGCAGGCGAGGTAGACGCCAAATTCCTGACCGATATCAGCGCTGACGCGGGCGTGCACCGCACCCTGCCGATCGAGGAACCGCTGGTTGTCTTCAACCGGGAATATCCCCTCGTGCCAGATACCGGGATGGATATACAGCCCGCGCGAACCGTCGCACCAGAACGCCACCACCTTTTCTGGTGTCAGGTTGTCGCCGGGCAACGCGGCAGGAATGATGAAGGGCTTTTTGTCGAGCGGCCAGAACATCTGCCCGCCATCCGGGTGGTAGTTCATGTGCCACAGCAGCACCTGATCGCGGGGCGCTGTTTGGCGGCTTGTCTGTGCCTGCTGCGGATCGGTGGACCAGCCGAGGACATAGTGACCATTGACCGCTTCGTTCTCGCCGTAAAGCACGTCGCCCTTCCACTCACCGCGAAAGGTACCTTCGACCCAGCCGCCTTCGTCGCCGGTGCCTTCATCGATCGGCCGCCACCCCTGTTGTGGCCAGCGAGTGATCTCGATCTCGAACTCTTCGGGATCATCGACCAGACACCCATAACCTTTGACCGAGGCGTCCGTCGCGCGGATCAGGGGAACCTCGTGCCAGGGCAGCGAGGGTTTGGTGCTGGCTTCAAAGATGTATTCCGGGGCGTTCATGCGGCCTCCATGTGCTTGTCGACCATACGCTGCACCATCGGCGCAAAATGTGCAAAGTCAGGTGTTTTCATGTCGGCGCGTTTGCCGGCCTCATCCAGATAGCGGACCTGAATAATCTCTTTCAGGTTCGGGTTGGCTTCGAACACGGCAACTTCTTCGGCGCTCATCGGACCACCTTGCAGTTCCAACGTGTGAACCGACGCCGCGGACAGGCGATTGAAATACTCGGGCTTGGTGGCACAAAGATACCGCTTGGCCGCCACGTGGTAGCGGCAGCAATCGGTGATGACCGAGGGGAAGAACTGCTCCAACACCTCGGCGCCCGCGTCCTCATGATGACGGTCTTCGGTGTCATCCGGGTGGTAGGTGCCGAACTCGGATGTGAAATGGCCGATGTCGTGCAGCAAGGCGCCCACGATAATTTCCTCGGGCATCCCGTTCTGCTCGGCAATGGTGGCGCCTTGCAGCATGTGCTGGGCCATGGTGACAGGCTCGCCCAGATATTCTTCACCGCCGCGGCGCGCAAAGATGTCACCGATGAAGGCAACGATATTGTCCCGGTTCAGTGTCGAGAAATCGGGTTTCATTCCGCCGCCTCCGGATGCGCCATCTCCATCGCCGCCAGTGTGGACAGCAACCCGTCCTTGTCGGCGTAACATCCCTGCAACCAGCGCGATCCGGCCCCGGAATAGCCAAGCCGCGCGTGCAGGACGCGGGTGTTGTCGACGATAAAGCTTTCCCCCGGTTCCAGTTTGAACGACACGCCCATCGCCGGATCGTCGATGATATCTCCCAGTTGGCGATAGGCCGCGTAATAAGCCTCCATCTTGTCAAACGGCACATCCACAAAGGGGGCGGAAGAGCGGTTGTTGAAGCGGATGCCGATCAACTCGCCATCCGGCGACAACTCGATCATCGGGCGGCGCGACCGCAGGCAGACCCCGTCCGAGCCCTTGTACTCGAACCGCGCCGGATATCCAGCCAGCAGGGCAAAGCCTTCGGGGTTTGCGTCACGCAGTTTTTCGATGGCGCGGAAGCCGTCAACAACGATGGACTCTCCACCTTCAGCCGAGTTTTCCAGACAATAGAGGATTTGCAAGGTCGGCACCGGGTCGCGATAGGGGTTGTCGGTATGCGCCTGAAGGCCAAGCCCGGTATAGGCAAGGTTTGTCGGGTTCACTTCGGTCCGGACCTCGAAATAGGGGCCATAATTGGTTTCGCGGACATAGCCGAACAGGTCAGCGACCTTCAGCAACGATTCAGGCTCGGTCGGGCCGCCGGTCAGCTTGGCAAAGCCGAACTCGGCCACAGCGGCCAGCCAATTGCGCTTGGCCGCCGGGCTGGCATGGACCTCGTTCCAATCGCCGCTGGGCGCGGCGATGCCACTTTCCCAGGTCGTGATGCCGGGGGCGATGCGACCCAGAGCAATGTCATGATCGCGGTCGTAGCTGTTTTCGGCCAACCAGTCCGCCGGGAAGGTGACGGTTTTGCCCTCAGGCTGGAACGTGACTTGCAGGTCACCCGCGACCACCTCGGCTGAACTGACCGAGATGTCGGCAGGAATATCACCGATGGTGATCAGGCGCTGACCGTTGCCCGGCGCTCGGGTATCAGCGTCCAGCGCGTTGTCGCGCAGCCAGATGGCGTGGAAGCGGGCCTTGGCCCCGATGTCAAACGCGACTGTAACAATCGAGGTGTCGTGGGTGGCGGTGCGCAGCATTGGGGGTCTCCTGTTCGGCGCGAGCTTTGGTTGAGCAGATACGCCGTTCGTGGCATTACGACAATTAATCCTTATTTCGGCTGAGGCTTGGAAAAACTAATGGCTAAGAATAAGACCGGATTACCGCCGCTGGATTGGTTGCGCGTGTTCGAAGCCGCTGGGCGGCTTGGCGGGTTCTCGGCGGCTGCGAAAGAGTTCGGGTTGACGCAGGCCGCCGTCAGCCAAAGGATCGGCAATCTTGAAGCGTGGCTGGGCCGGTCCCTGTTTGTGCGCGAGGCGCGCGGCGTGTCGCTGACGGTCGAAGGTGAAAGCTACCTGCCGTTGGTGCAGGACAGCCTGCTGGCGTTGGAACGCAACACTGAGGATCTGTTTGGAAAATCGCCGCGCGAACTCAGGGTCGCCGGGTTGTCGTCAAACATTCACGCCCTTGTTGTACCAGCCCTGCCTGTGTTCCGAAATCTGCGCCCCGAGGTGCGGGTGATGACCGACTCGGTTGCGCGCCGGTCGTCGCTGGATGAGGAACGCACCTGGCTGCAAATCCGCTATGGTCGCGGCGTGTGGGCCGGGCGCGACGCGGCGTTGATCGCGCATGAGGTGCTGGTGCCGATGGCCGCGCCGGGCGTTGAATGGGGTGCCCCCCTGATCGATCTGCGCGGCGAGCGTCCGGGCTGGCGCGAGTGGAACCGGAAATACGGGCACGGGGACGTCGCGCCATCACATGTCAGTTTCGATTCGATGGAACATGCTGTTTCGGCGGCAAGGCGCGGAATGGGGATTGCGCTGGGCTCGGTTCCGCTGGCGTCCGGTGATCTAAAGGATGGCCGGTTGCGCAGGTTAGAGCTGCCAGAGCTGCAGACCAAGGACGGGTATTGGCTGACATGGCCCGAAGATCGGGCGCAGTCCAGAAAACAGCGCGCCCTGATCGATGATTTTCTGAAGGCGCTGCGCGGCTGAGGGCCTAGAAATCGATGGCGATGCCTTTCTTTTCCCAATCACCGTAACGGGCGGGGTCCAGCCCATCGCGCCCGCCCAGTTCCTTGGGCATTTCCCTGGCCTCGGCCCGGGCTTTTTGGCGGCGTTCTTCCGCTTCGGCCAGTGCGCGTTGGGCGGCGGGGGGCAGGTCTTTGCGGTCGTCACTCATGACATCGGGTTCCTTTCCGTGCATAGCCTTGATATACGCCCGCGTCCGCCAATGGCAATGCGGGCACAGGTCACATGAAGGCGGTACCATGACAAACAGCGCGACAGCAGCACGGCGCAGCGCAATCTATCTGTTGGATCAGGTTCTGGGCGAAGGCCGCCTGTTGTCTGAATGCCTCGCTGCGGGCGCTTTGGATCGGTTGGGGCCAGAGGATCGCGCGCGTGCCCAGCGGCTGGCCTCGGAAACCCTGCGCGGGCTGGAGCGCGCCGACCGTCTGCTGGACAACCACCTGAACCGAACACCCGCCCTGACCGTACACAACGCGCTGCGGCTGGGCGCGGTCGAACTGTGCAGCGGGGAAGCCGCGCATGGGGTGGTGAACTCCATGGTTGAAATCATCAGCCGCTCGCGCAAGCACGGGCGTCTGAAAGGCTTGGTGAATGCCGTTTTGCGCAAGGTCGCGTCCGAGGGGCCCGAAGCATGGCCGAAAATGCGTGTCCCGCGCCTGCCGGAGTGGTTGCGAGACCCGCTGATCGCGGCGTGGGGTGTCGAAGCAGTTGCCGGAATGGAACAGGCGCATTTCGCGGGCGCACCACTGGACCTTACCCTGAAGCCGGGGGCGGAAAGCCCCCCGGGCGAAAAGCTGCCTACCGGTTCTGTGCGTATTCTGGATGCGGGTCAGGTCTCGGCCTTGCCGGGATACAAGGCTGGGGATTGGTGGGTGCAGGACGCGGCAGCCGCGCTGCCGGTGCGTGTTCTGGCACCGAAGGCGGGCGAGAAGGTGTTGGACCTTTGCGCGGCACCGGGCGGTAAAACCATGCAACTGGCTGCGGCGGGCTCGGATGTGACGGCGCTGGATGTATCCGCGGCGCGCACAGAACGCGTGCGCGAAAACCTAGCGCGAACCGGATTGATGGCAGAAGTCATCGTGGGTGACGCGCTGGACCATCAGGGTCAGTACGACGCGATTTTGCTGGACGCGCCCTGCTCGGCCACGGGTACGATCCGCAGGCATCCTGACTTGCCCTTTGCCAAGGATGGCTCGGAATTTGGCGGATTGATCGAATTGCAGGCGCAGATGCTGGCCCACGCATGGACGCTGCTGAAACCTGGCGGGCGGCTGGTCTATTGCACCTGTTCGCTTTTGCCGGATGAGGGCGAGGTTCAGATCGAAGACGCGCTGGGCATGTATCCGGACATGCGTGTTGATCGCGAGGCACTAAAGCTCTCCGGCATCGAAGACAACTGGATCACCGAGGAAGGCGGCCTGCGTCTACGGCCCGACTACTGGCCCGATCGCGGGGGTATGGACGGGTTCTATATCGCCTGCCTGAACAAATCCGCCTGAGTGCACGCTTTTCGATGACTTGACGATCGGCGCGGTCTATCGTTGGGTCTCAAGCGCCAGCAGAGCGCAAGGGGCAGAGTAACACGCGCATGTCAAATTCGGACACCATGGCCAGTCGGTGGATGCGGTTGCAGAACCGTTTCTACGCGCGTCTCAGCCAACGGCAAAAGACCGCCACGGGGTTTGTTGCGCAGCCCCAGCCGCGCACCGTTGGTTCGTTTGCGCGCGGGCGGCAGCTGGTTGCGGGGAATCTCTTGTTCGCCGGCTATCTGGTCGAGGCAGACGATACAGCGTTGTGGGATGTCATTGCCCCCAGCGCCGGCTTTGACGAGGAACGCCATGGTTTTGCATGGCTGGATGATCTGGCCGCCGTCGGTGATATGCGCGCACGGGAAAAAGCGCAGCGCTGGGTCTGGGGCTGGATCGAGGCGCATGGCCGCGGGCAGGGCCCCGGCTGGGTACCTGACCTGACCGGGCGGCGGGTGATGCGCTGGATCAACCATGCACTCTTTCTGCTGCGCGGGGCAGATGAAAAGCAAAGCAAGCTGTTCTTTCGGTCTTTGGCGCAGCAAACATGGTTCCTGTCCAAACGCTGGCAGGCCGCGACACCCGGGTTGCCGCGTTTCGAGGCGCTGGCCGGTCTTGTACAAGCCGGGTTGGCGCTGGAGGGGTTGGAGCAGATGGCCGATCCGGCCCTGCGGGCTTTGGCTGGCGAGTGTGACCGGCAGGTGGACGCACAGGGCGGTATTCCAACACGCAACCCGGAAGAGCTGCTTGAAGTGTTCATGCTGCTCAGCTGGACGTCGGCGGCGCTCAGCGACCTTGGACGCGGCACACCCGTTGCGCAGGCCAAGGCGATCAAGCGGATCGCACCGACCTTGCGCAGCCTGCGCCATGCGGATGGCGCGCTGGCAAGGTTTCATGGTGGCGGGCGCGGGGTCGAAGGGCGGCTGGAACAGGCGCTTGCGCAAAGTGGCGTCAAGCACAAGGCGGCGACCGAATTGCCAATGGGCTATGCCCGCCTGTCCGCAGCGCGCACCACAGTGATCGTGGATGCCAGCGCGCCGCCGTCCGGAGCGGCTTCATTCAACGCGCACGCATCCACGCTGGCGTTCGAGCTGACCTCGGGGCGGCGCCCTTTGATCGTGAATTGTGGATCGGGGGCCAGCTTCGGGCTGGATTGGCGCCGTGCCGGGCGTGCGACGCCTTCTCACTCAACCCTGTGTCTGGACGGGTTCTCGAGCGCGCGATTGGCCAACCCGTTGCCGGGCCGCGAAAGTCAGGCGCTGGTCGACGCGCCGCGGGACGTTCCGGTCGATTTTGAAGATGCGTTCGAAGGCATCCGATTCATGGCTGGGCATGACGGGTATGTCAAAGTCTTCGGGCTGACCCACGCGCGCACATTCGAATTGCGTTTTGACGGTCGTGAGCTGACGGTCGAGGATATTCTGCTGACCGCAACCGACAAGGCCAAGCGTCAGTTCGACAGGGCGATGGACGCCTCGGGCCTCAAAGGCATTGGCTATGACATCCGTTTTCATCTGCATCCTGACGTTGATGCCGCGCTGGATCTGGGCGGGGCGGCAGTGTCGATGGCGCTCAAAAGCGGCGAGATCTGGGTTTTCCGCCATGACGGCGTGGGAAAATTATATGTCGAACCAAGTGTTTACCTTGAAAAAGGCCGTTTAAAGCCACGCGCGACAAAACAGATCGTTCTATCTGGCCGCGCAATGGAGTATGCGACGCGCATCCGGTGGACGCTGAGCAAGGCGCAGGATACAGCCTATGCCGTGCGCGATACGCACCGGGACGAGCCCAAGTTTGACTGACGCCAAAAGGACCTTTGGACCCATGACCGACCTTCACCCCGTGCGCCGCGCGTTGCTTTCCGTTTCCGACAAGACCGGGCTGATCGAGCTGGGCAAGGCGCTGTCCGAACGCGGGATCGAATTGCTGTCGACTGGCGGCACTGCCAAGGCGCTGCGCGATGCAGGGCTAGAGGTGCGCGATGTCAGCGAAATCACCGGGTTCCCCGAGATGATGGATGGCCGGGTCAAGACGCTGCACCCGATGGTGCATGGCGGGTTGCTGGCGCTGCGCGACAATGACACCCACGTCGCGGCGATGGAGGAACATGGCATCGGTGCCATCGACCTGCTGGTCGTGAACCTCTACCCGTTCGAGGCAACCGTCGCTAAGGGCGCGGGTTATGACGAATGTATCGAGAATATCGACATCGGCGGCCCGGCGATGATCCGCGCGGCCTCCAAAAACCATGCCTTCGTGAACGTGGTGGTGGATGTCGAGGATTATTCCTCCCTGCTGGATCAGCTGGAAGAAAACTACGGCAAGACATCCTATGGCTTCCGCCAGTGGCTGGCGCAAAAGGGCTATGCCCGAACAGCGGCTTATGACGCCGCCGTGTCGAACTGGATGGCCGATGCGCTGCAACTGGACGCCCCAAAGCGCCGCGCATTTGCCGGTGAGTTGAAGCAGACCCTGCGGTATGGCGAAAACAGCCACCAGCAGGCAGCGTTCTATACGGACGGCACCAACCGCCCCGGCGTCGCCACCGCCGTTCAACATCAGGGCAAGGAACTGAGCTATAACAACATCAACGACACGGACGCGGCCTTTGAGCTGGTGGCCGAGTTTGATCCGGCGAAAGGCGCGGCTTGCGCCATCATCAAGCACGCCAACCCTTGCGGTGTAGCCACAGGTGCAACCCTTCTCGAGGCGTACAAGGCGGCATTTGACTGCGACCGCACCTCGGCTTTTGGTGGCATTGTTGCGCTGAACCAGCCGCTGGATGCAGAAACAGCGCAAGAGATTACCGGCATCTTCACCGAGGTTGTAATTGCCCCCGGTGCCTCGGACGAGGCCAAGGCGATTTTTGCCGCCAAGAAAAACCTGCGCCTGCTGACAACCGAGGCGCTGCCGGATGTAACCGAAGGTGGCAAAACCGTCCGTCAGGTGGCCGGCGGGCTGTTGGTGCAGGACAAGGATAACGGGTTTATCGGCATGGACGACCTCAAGGTCGTGACCAAGAAAGCCCCGACCGACGCGCAGATGCGTGACCTGTTGTTCGCGTGGAAAGTGGCCAAACACGTCAAATCCAACGCCATCGTCTACGTCAAGGATGGCGCAACCGTGGGTGTTGGCGCGGGGCAGATGAGCCGAGTGGATTCGGCCCTGATCGCGGCCAAGAAAGCCGAACGTATGGCCGAAACGCTGGGCTTGCCGCAACCGCTGACCATCGGTTCCGCCGTGGCATCGGATGCGTTTTTCCCCTTCCCCGACGGGTTGATGGAAGCCGCCGAAGCGGGCGCGACCTGCGTCATTCAGCCGGGCGGGTCCATGCGCGACGATGAAGTGATCGCCGCAGCCGATGAGGCTGGTCTGGCGATGGTCTTCACCGGCATGCGTCATTTCCGTCACTGATGCGGTCACGCCTGCTTCTCTGGGCGGCCTTGGCCGCCTTCGCGATCGACCAGATCAGCAAATATCTGGTCGTTCACGTCCTGCGCGTGGCTGAACGGCCCGACGGTATCGATGTTCTGCCACCGCTGCTGGTGTTCAAATACGGCGAGAATCGGGGCATCAATTTCGGCCTGTTTCAGGGCGACTCTGAGGCCGCGCGCTGGTTTTTGATCGGTGTATCCGTGGCGATCTGCATCGGTGTTCTTGTTTGGCTTGGTCGTTCGATGCGTTCGAAATTCATGTTGCTCTGTGGCGGTCTGCTGATCGGCGGAGCGCTTGCGAATGTGGTCGACCGGCTCCTTTATGGGTTTGTTCTGGATTTCCTGAACATGTCCTGCTGTGGCATCAACAACCCGTTTGTGTTCAACTTGGCGGATGTGTTCATATTCGCCGGAGCGCTGGGGCTGGTTTTGTTTGACGGCAAAAAGCCCTCGTGACGCGCGGAATGATTTGCGATAAAAGCGCCTGAAACAGGCTGGAGACACCAATGCGGATGCCGCGCGCCATATTTGTTCTGACAGTTGCCGCTGCGGTTGCGGCATGTTCGAATCCCGGACTGCGGGATCTGGCGCCTCCGGGACAGGGTCCTGATGAATTTTCGGTATTGCCGGTCAAGCCGCTGACCCAGCCTCAGGATTACGCGTTCCTGCCGGCACCCACGCCGGGTGGTGGGAATCTGACAGACCCGACCCCCAACGCCGATGCGGTAGTCGCGCTGGGTGGTAATGCCGCCGCCCTGAACCCCAACGCTGGTGTGCCGTCGTCGGATGCGGCGCTTGTGACGGCGTCCAGCCGTTATGGCGTGTCACCCGATACGCGGCAGGTGGTCGAAGCCGAGGACGCCGCATTCCGCAAACGCCGGGGCCGCTGGACCGGTCTGCGCCTGTTCCCTGTCGACCGCTATAGTCAGGTCTACGAACGCCAGTCGATCGATCCGTTCTCGGAAACCGATGCCGCCCGCCGGGCCGGGGTCGAGACCCCAACCTCGCCCCCGAATGAATAATTCTTAACTTTCCGTCATCGGGCTTGAACCCGGGCCGCACCACCGTAGTTTGAATGACAGAAACGAAACGGAGGATGCCCCATGGTTCGGGCCCTTGCCTTGTCGGCTGCCCTGATCGCCACCACACCGGCTTTTGCCGAGGGTGGGAAAGAAGCGGTCACCACATTTACTTTGGACAACGGCATGGATGTCGTCGTGGTCGAAGATCACCGCGCGCCTGTCGTGCAGCACATGGTCTGGTACCGCGCCGGATCGGCGGATGAGCCGATCGGATCGTCGGGTGTCGCGCATTTTCTGGAACACCTGCTGTTCAAGGGCACAGATACTTTGGCGCCGGGTGAATTCTCGGCCACCGTTGCGGCCAATGGTGGTAACGACAACGCATTCACTTCGTATGATTACACTGCCTATTTCCAGCGCGTCGCCGCCGACCGGCTTGAGCTGATGATGCGTATGGAATCGGACAGGATGCGGAACATTCGCCTGAGCGAAGAGGACATCGTGACCGAGCGCGATGTGATCCTTGAGGAACGCAACCAGCGCACCGAGAACAACCCGCGCGCCCTGTTCGGCGAACAGATGAGCGCGGCACAATACCTCAATCACCGTTATGGCGTGCCGATCATCGGCTGGAAGCACGAGATGGAAGAACTGGAACTGGAAGACGCGTTGTCTTTCTACCAGACCCACTATGCGCCCAATAACGCTATTCTGGTTGTCACCGGAGACGTTGACCCCGCCGAGGTCCGCACTCTGGCCGATCAGTATTACGGTGTGATCCCGGCCAATGCGGATTTGCCGGAACGGGTCCGGTCGCAGGAGCCCCCGCAAACCGCCGAACGCCGTCTGACTTTCAAGGACCCTCGCGTGGCGCAGCCCTATGTCCAGCGCAGTTACCTGGCGCCCGAACGCGATCCGGGCGATCAGGAAAAGGCGGCAGCCCTGTTTCTGTTGGCGGAACTGCTGGGGGGCAGCACGACCTCTTACCTGAACGAAAAGCTGCAATTCGATCAGAAAATGGCTGTTTATACCGGGGCGTTCTATCGTGACGTCTCGCTGGATGACACAACATTCGATCTGCTGGTGGTTCCCGCCGAAGGGGTTTCCCTGCAAGAGGCCGAAGATGCCATGGACCAGGCCGTGGCCGATTTCATTGCCGAAGGTGTCGACGAGGACGATCTGAACCGCATCAAGATGCAGTTGCGGGCCGCGCAGACCTATGCGCGCGACAATGTGGACGGGATCGGCAACCGCTATGGGCGCGCCCTGACCAGCGGCCTGACAATACAGGACGTGCAGGCATGGCCTGATATTCTTCAGGCTGTGACCGGCGACGAAATCATCGCCGCCGCCCGCGATGTTCTGCAACCCGAGGCGTCGGTCACCGGCTGGCTGATGCGCGATGATGAGGTGACGCAATGAAACGGTTTCTCGCAACGCTGATTGCCTGTCTGGTTGCTCTGCCTGCCTTGGCCGAGATCGAGATTGAAGAAGTGACCTCGCCCGGCGGGATCACCGCATGGCTGGTCGAGGATCACTCGATCCCTTTCACCGCGCTCGAGCTGCGCTTTCGTGGCGGTACGTCGCTGGACGACCCGGACAAGCGCGGCGCCGTCTATCTGATGAGCGGGCTGATCGAGGAAGGGTCCGGCGAAATGGACGCGCGGACCTATGCGCGCGAGCTTGAGGCGCTGGCCGCATCGTTCCGCTATAACGCCGGTGACGACACGGTTTCGATTTCCGCACGTTTTCTGACCGAAAACCGGGATGAGGTTGCCGACCTGCTGCGTGAGACGATTCACGAACCACGCTTTGATCAGGACGCGGTTGACCGTGTGCGCGCACAAATCCTGTCCGGGCTGCGATCAGATCAAACCGACCCGAACGAGATTGCAGGCCGCAGCTTTGCCCAGATGGCCTATGGCGATCACCCTTATGGTTCCGAAGGCAAGGGCACGATCGAAAGCGTCTCGGCGCTGACACGGGATGATGTGGTAGCGGCGTATGAAAGCGTTTTTGCCAAGGATCGTCTTTATGTGGGGGCCGTCGGCGATATCACGGCCGAAGAACTGGGCGCATTGCTTGACACATTGCTCGCCGACCTGCCGGAAACGGGCAAGCCCATCCCGGGCAAGGCCAACGTGACCATCCCCGGCGGGATCAGTGTTGTCGAGTTTGACACCCCGCAATCCGTGGCGCTGTTTGGCCATGCCGGAATAGATCGGGACGATCCTGATTTCTTTGCCGCCTATATCCTGAACCACATCCTTGGCGGTGGCGGGTTCGAAAGCCGTCTGATGCAGGAGGTGCGCGAAAAGCGTGGCCTGACCTATGGGGTTGGAACCTATCTTGTGCCCAAGGATCTGGCCTCGGTTTACCTGGGGTCGGTGTCATCGGCCAATGACCGCATTGCCGAGGCGATAGAGGTTATTCGCAACGAATGGGCGCATGCCGCCACCGAAGGGGTGACGCAGAAGGAACTGGACGATGCCAAGACCTATCTGACTGGCGCTTATCCGCTGCGCTTTGATGGCAACGGGCAGATTGCCGGGATCATGGTGGGGATGCAGATGGAAGGATTGCCCATCGATTATATCGCCACCCGCAATGACAAGGTGAACGCGGTCACACTGGAAGACGTGAACCGCGTTGCATCCGAACTTTTGGACCCGGACGGCCTGCATTTCACTGTTGTTGGAAAGCCGGTTGGGCTGGAAACTACCAACTGAACTGCAAGGGGTGAGATGCGGCTCACCCCTTTTTCATACTCCGCAGCATATCGCCCATCATCTGGCCGAACTTGCCCGATCCGCGCTGATAAAGTGCCCCATCCACGGCCAGAACCGTGCCGCTGATATAGCTGGCCAGATCCGAGCTGAGGAACAGGCAGGCATTGGCCACGTCCTGCGGCTGACCCCAGCGGCCCAACGGCACGTCGCGGCGCAGTTCTTCGTGGGCGTTTTTGGTGGGCGCTAGGCGTTTCGCACCTTCGGTGCCTTCGATGAACCCCGGCACAACCGAGTTCACCCTGATCCCCTCGACACCCCATTCCATCGACAGCGTGCGAGTGATCTGATCCACCCCCGCCTTGGCGGCGCAAACATGCGACTGGCCTTCGTACGGCAGGTAGGACTGCGGGGCCGAGATATTGATGATGCTGGCACCGGGGCGTTTGAGGATCGGATACGCCCCCTTCATCACGTGGATCGTGCCCATCAGGTCGATATCGATCACGGTCTTGAACGCGTTGACCGACATCTCGGACGCCAGCGCCGGGAAGTTGCCCGCCGCGCCCGAGATCAGCACATCGAAATCCCCAAAGGCGTCATGGAATTGCTTCAGCCCCGCCGCCACAGCGTCGGCATCGCGCACATCAAACGCAGCCCCAATCGCATCCTGTGCGCCTGCGGCTTTCAGCGCGGCGATGGTGTCATCGACCTTGTCCTGCGACCGGCTGGCCACGGCCAGTTTGGCACCCGAGGCCGCAAAAGCCTCGGCAATGCCGCGATTGATACCGCTGGTTCCGCCAATGACGATGACGGTTTTTCCTGAAAAATCGCCGGTTAAATCCATGTAGGCCTCCCTTGGCGGGAGCCCTACTCGCCGTAGGGCACCCAGATGTTTTTCACTTCGGTTGCAGCCTGAAGGAAGCGGCGGGAATGGTCCATGCTCCAGTCAAATGCCGTCGCGTTATTGACCCAGGTCCGTTTCAGGTTCCCGGCTGAAACGACCTCGATCTCTTTCGACAGGTCGGTGGACGAGAACGACCAGACCGCGTCGACGTTCAGATGCGAGGCCAGCGGTTTCGCCAGTTCAGCATGGCTGCCGGTCAGGATGTTGACCACACCGGCAGGGACGTCCGAAGTCTCAAGGATCTGGTAGAAATCCGTCGCCGCCAGCGGGTAGGGCTCAGAAGCCACCAGAACCGTCCGGTTACCCATCGCAATCGCAGGCGCCATGGCCGAGACCAGACCCAGCAGCGGTGCCTCATCCGCGCAAAGCGCACCGATTACGCCAACGGGTTCCTTCATGGCGATGGCCACGCCCCGGATCGGAACACCATGGACCTGGCCGTCATACTTGTCGGCCCAGGCGGCGGCAGTGAACAGGCGTTGGATCGAAGCCTCAACTTCTTTCGCGCCGTCTTTCCTACCGGTCATGGTGTCGATCCGCGCCGCGAATTCACCGGCACGGGCCGAGAGGTTTTCGCCGATGTAATACAGGATCTGGGCCCGCAGATGGCCGGTGGTTCTGGACCAGCTTTTGGCACCTGCCGCAGCCTCGACCGCGTTGCGCACGTCCTTGCGGTTGGCAAGACCCACATGGCCCAGCAGGCCGGACTTGCCCCAAACCGGTTTCGAATAACCACCATCGGGTCGCGCCTGCTTGCCGCCGACATACAACTTGGCGGTGCGGTCAATCGGGTCGACCGGTGCCCCTTCGCCCATGGCTGCCTCGACCTTTGCCAGCGGCTTGGCCTTACCCTTGGGTCTGGTATAGGCGGTCAGCCCTTCCCAACCACCTTCGCGGCCAAAGCCGCTTTCGCGGACCCCGCCGAACCCGGCGGCGGCGTCAAACAGATTGGTGGCATTCACCCAGACGACGCCCGCAACCAGCTTGGGAGCGATATCCAGCGCAAGGTTCACATTCTCGGTCCAGACGGTCGCCGCCAGACCATACCGGGTGTTGTTGGCCAGCTCGACGGCCTCTTCTGGTGTGCGGAAAGTCGAAGACACCAGCACCGGGCCAAAGATCTCTTCCTGCATCAACGGGTCCGAGGTCTCGAGCCCCGAGATCAGTGTCGGCGGGTAGTAGCAGCCGTTTGCGGGAAGCTCGCAGGCGGCTTGATGCACATGGCCCGCTGTGTTGCTTTCGACCATTCCCTTGATGGTCTGCAACTGAACCGGGTCCACAACCGCGCCCACGTCGATACATTTGTCCAGCGGATTGCCGACGCGCAGCGTGTCCATTCGGGCGCGCAGCTTGTCGTGGAAACGGTCGGCGATACCTTCCTGCACCAGCAGTCGCGAACCCGCACAACAGACCTGACCCTGATTGAACCAGATCGCATCCACCAGCCCTTCGATGGCCGAGTCGATATCGGCGTCATCAAAGACGATGTACGCGGATTTGCCGCCCAACTCCAATGTCAGTTCCTTACCAGATCCGGCAGTGGCCTCACGGATGCGGCGGCCCACAACAGTCGAGCCGGTAAAGGCAATCTTGTCCACGTCCGAGGCCACGATCATCTCGCCCACGGCACCGTCTCCGGTAACGATGTTGACGACACCTTTCGGCAGACCGGCCTGTGTGCAGATATCGGCAAACAACAGCGCCGTCAGCGAGGTATATTCAGCGGGTTTCAGAACCACCGTATTTCCCATTGCCAGCGCAGGCGCGATCTTCCACGCCAACATCAGCAGGGGGAAGTTCCACGGGATGATCTGACCGCACACACCCAACGCTTCGGCGTCGGGCAGCTCGCTTTCCATCAGCTGCGCCATACCGGCGTGGTAATAGAAATGCCGCTGCGCCAGCGGAATATCGATGTCACGCGATTCCCGGATCGGTTTGCCGTTGTCGAGGCTTTCCAGCACCGCAAACAGACGCGAATGCTTTTGCAGCAGTCGCGCAATTGCATACAGATACCGCGCACGGCCCGCGCCGCCCAGTTTCTCCCAATTCGGCTGAGCCTTGCGCGCGGCGGCTACAGCGGCGTCCACGTCGGCCTGCTTGGCCTGCGTCAGTTTCGCCAGAACCTCCCCGGTCGCAGGGTTGCGGCTGTCAAACCCTTTGCCAGGCTTGGTGAAAGCACCGTCGATATAGTGTCCGAACTTGTCGCCCTGATCGACCAGCCAGGCCAGCGCCTCAGCGGCGCTTTCGGGGGCGGGGCCGTATTCCATGGTCTCAAAAATCTCTTTGACTGTCATGACTTCATCTTTTCCCAAATACTCACTGTCCAGACATACCCACGGGCTCAGCCCATCGAATGCCTGTAACCAGCCGAGTAAGCCCCGGTGACATAGTGTTCCAACTGCCGTTCGATATCGCCCAGCAACGATGAGGCGCCAAAGCGGAACAGATCCGGTTCCAGCCAGCGGTCACCCAGCTCGTCCTTGATCAGCGACAGATAAACCAGCGCGTCCTTGGCTTTCGAAATACCACCCGCAGGCTTGTAGCCGACCCGATATCCGGTGCGGTCATAATAGTCGCGGATCGCGCGGATCATCACCAACGACACGGGCAGGGTGGCGTTGACGCTTTCCTTGCCGGTCGAGGTCTTGATGAAATCCGCCCCGGCCATCATGCACACCAGCGAGGCGCGCGCGACATTGCGCAGGCTACCCAATTCTCCGGTCGCAAGAATGGCTTTGACATGGGCATCGCCACAAGCCACGCGGAACGCCTTCATCTCATCATACAGGGCCTGCCAGTCCCCCGACAGCACGTGACGGCGCGAGATTACGATGTCGATTTCCTCGGCCCCGGCCTTCACGCTTTCCTCGATCTCGGCCACGCGCAGATGGAACGGGGACAGGCCTGCGGGAAAGCCGGTGGACACGGCAGCGACCGGAATGCCAGTGCCTTTCAGGGCGTCTACAGCGGTTTCGATCATATCGTGGTAGACGCAAACCGCCCCGGTCGTGATCGGTGGCATGTCCAGCGCCTGAAGGACCGAAGGTGCAACCGGCTGACGGGCCTTTGCACACAGGCGGCGCACACGGCCCACAGTATCGTCGCCCGACAGCGTGGTCAGGTCGATCATCGTGATGGCTTTCAGCAGCCACGCAGCCTGATATTCCTTCTTGACCGAACGGCGGCCCGGCAATGTGGCCGCACGGCGTTCAATCGCGGAAGTATTGGCCTGAATGGCGCGCACCCAGTTCAGATCCAGTTCCATTCCGGGGTTCCGGGGTTCGGTCACTTGCGGCAGATGCGCGGTGCGCACGGGGCTTTCTGAGCTCTGCGTATCCATGGTTACGTCCTTTGGGAGGTTTGCGACAAAATCGCACGGGTGGCCCGGGAATGGAAGGTGTTCCAGCGCAATGATCGAATATTTTTGACCATTTGGACAAATAATTGAGGTTTTCTTGCGAATAATTCTCATTAGCGTTGACTTAGTTGCGAATGGTTCTCATATTTGATCCAACACGTATCTAAATCGAGGTTGGAAATGATTCGTCGGCATTGCCTTGCATTTTTGGCTCTGGCCCTTTCGGTGCCAGCCATGGCTTTTGCCGGGGCACCGCTGAAAGTGGTGGCCACGACGGGCATGATTGCAGATGCGGCCCGTCAGGTCGGCGGTGATCTGGTTGAGGTCAGAGGGCTTATGGGCCCCGGCGTTGATCCCCATGCCTATCGCCAGACGCGCAGCGATATTGTTGCGATGACACGGGCAGACCTGGTTCTGTGGCACGGCCTGTATCTCGAAGCGCAAATGGAAGACTTTTTTCATGACCTCGTGCGGAAACGGACCGTCATTGCGGTTGCAGAAGGCGTAGATCAGTCCATGCTGCGTGCGCATGATGATTATGCCGACAAGTATGATCCGCATGTCTGGATGACACCCGCGCTGTGGCGCGAGGTTGTTCTGGAAGTGCAGCGCGCGCTGACGGAGGCACGCCCCGAAGCCGCCGAGATTTTTGCCGCGAATGCACAAGCCCATCTGGCCGACATAGACCGTCTGACGGCCTATGCCGAGAAAACCCTGTCTTCGGTACCGGACCACAACAAGGTTCTGGTCACAGCCCACGACGCCTTTGGCTATTTCGGTGAAAGTTTCGGGTTCGAGGTTCTGGGCATTCAGGGCATCTCGACCCAATCCGAGGCGGGCCTGAACCGGATCGGAGAGCTGGTTGACCTGTTGGTTGATCGCCGGATCACGGCGGTCTTCGTCGAAAGCTCGGTTTCTGACCGGTCGATCCGCGCGCTGATCGAAGGGGCCGAAGCCAAAGGGCACGAGGTGAAGGTCGGGGGCGAGTTGTTCTCGGACGCCATGGGCGAGGATGGCACCTACGAAGGCACTTACATCGGGATGCTGGATCACAATATCACCGTCATCGCAGGCGCATTGGGCGGAGAAGTTCCCGATCGCGGCATGAACGGCAAACTGTCAGCGGGGTTCTGAGAGATGCTGGGGCTGATCAGCAACGAAGGTGTGACGGTCCAGGAACAAAACCTGGATAACAGCCCTCTGGCTGTGCGGGGGCTGACGGTTTCCTACGGACAGAAACCTGCGGTCTTTTCGGTTGATATGACGGTTACGCCCGGCGCGATGACCGCCATTATCGGGCCAAACGGCGCTGGAAAGTCAACGCTGCTCAAGGCGGCGCTTGGCATCGTTACGCCTTTGTCGGGGCAGGTGACCGTGTTTGGTCAGCCGCTGAATTCGCAGCGCGCGCGTGTTGCCTATGTTCCCCAGCGTGCCAGTGTGGACTGGGATTTCCCGACACGGGTGATCGACGTGGTTCTGATGGGTCTGTCGCGTGAACTGGGCCTGTTGGGCCGCTTGCGCGCGCGCCACAAGGCCCGTGCGATGGATTGCCTGAACCGTGTCGGAATGCGCGATTTCGCGGATCGCCAGATTGGCCAGCTGTCCGGTGGCCAGCAACAGCGTGTGTTTCTGGCGCGTGCTCTGGCTCAGGATGCTGATCTGTACCTGCTGGACGAGCCGTTTGCCGGTGTCGACGCCGCCACCGAAAAAGCCATCATCGCGGTGCTGAAATCCCTGAAAGAGGCCGGTAAGACAGTTGTTGTCGTGCATCACGATCTGGCCACCGTGACCGACTATTTCGACCACGTTTTCTTGATCAATACCCGCAAGGTGGCCGAGGGGCCGGTGGCCGAGGCCTTCACGGCGGAAACGCTGCAATCGGCCTATGGTGGCAGGTTGGCAACGGCCCAGATCGATCAGATTTCACACGCGCTGGGATAGTTCATGCTTTGGGATGCTCTGACCCTTCAGCTTGGCTATAACGCCACGCTGGTTGCCATCGGTGCGACATTGCTTGGCGTGTCGGCGGGCGTGACAGGGACCTTCCTGTTTCTGCGCAAGCGCGCCCTTGTCAGCGACGCAATCAGCCATGCAACCCTGCCGGGCGTCTGTATCGCTTTCATGGTGCTGGTCGCGCTGGGTGGGGACGGGCGCAACCTGCCGGGCCTGTTGGTGGGGTCCGCTATCTCCGCCTGGGTTGGTCTGTTGTGTATGAATCGGCTGACACGTCGCACCCGCCTGGCCGAGGACGCCGCGATCGGTGCGGTCCTGTCCGTATTCTTCGGCTTTGGGATCGTGCTGCTGACGGTCATCCAGACCATGGGGGTTGGCCGCCAGGCCGGGCTGGAAGGTTTCCTGTTGGGTTCAACCGCCGGAATGCTGTGGGCCGATGCGGTGATCATCGCACTTGGTGGCGCCTTGACCTTGGCTCTGGTGCTGATCATCCGCCGTCCGATGACCCTTGTCGCATTCGACCCCGAATACGCAGCGGCGCGCGGGTTGCCAGTGCATCGTATCGACCTGGCCATGATGGGGCTGGTCATGGCCGTGACCGTGGTCGGTCTGAAAATCGTCGGCCTGATCCTGATCGTGGCGTTGCTGATCATTCCGGCGGTGACCGCCCGGTTCTGGTCTGACCGCTCGGAACGCGTTGTTCTGCTGGCCGGGTTGGCAGGTGGTCTGGCCGGATATATCGGCGCTGCCATATCCGCATCTGCGCCCAATCTTCCAACCGGCCCGATCATCGTACTGGTCAGCTTTGCCTTTTTCCTTGCATCCCTCTTCTTCGCCCCGATGCGTGGCGTTCTGGCGGCGGTGCTGCGGCATCTGCGGTTTCAGCGCCGGGTGCATATTCGTCAGGGACTTCTGGCGCTGGCACAAGGGCAGAAGATCTATGAACCCCTGACTCTGCGTTTGCTGCGGCGTGCCGGGCTGGTCCGGGCGGATGGCGTGGCGACGGACACCGGCAAGGCCCGCGCGGCCAAGGCCCTGCGGGATGAAATGCGATGGGAAATCGTGCGCGCCGATCAGGCGCACGAGGCGACAGCTGCGCTATATGACGGATTGCGCGATATCGAAACCGTTCTGACACGCGACCAGATTGATGAGATCGACCGCCAGATTGGCGGACCGCAGGGGATACCGGCATGAGTGGTGAAGAATTCGTTCCGCTGTCTCTGACACCGCTGCTGATCGGAACATTCGCAGCCATCGCCTGTGCCTTGCCCGGCAACTTTCTTGTGTTGCGAAAACAGGCTCTGATCGGCGATGCGATCAGCCATGTGGTTCTGCCGGGTATCGTTGTTGCGTTTCTGTTGACCGGGGCCATATCCACCTGGCCGATGATGTTGGGTGCGGCAGGGGCCGCGGTTCTGGCCGTGGTCCTGATCGAGGCCATTCGCCGGCTGGGGCAGATCGAACCCGGGGCTGCCATGGGCGTGGTCTTTACCACCATGTTCGCGGCAGGCGTCCTGCTGCTTGAGCAGACGGATACGTCAACCGTGCATCTGGATGTGGAACATGCGCTTTACGGCAATCTCGAAAGCCTGATCTGGCTGGACGCGACCGGGTGGTCTTCGTTGCTGGACGCTCAGGCCCTTGCCGGATTGCCCCCGGAACTGCCCCGTATTGCGCTGACACTGGTGGGTGTGATGCTGTTTACATGGCTGTTCTGGCGGCCGCTGAAAATTTCCACCTTTGACGAAGGTTTCGCCCGCACGATTGGTATTCGCACGGGGCTTCTGGGCATGGCGCTCGTCATTACTGCGGCTATCGCGGCGGTTGCCGCTTTTGACGCTGTGGGCTCGATCATCGTGATCGCGATGTTTATCTGCCCTCCGGCAGCTGCGCGGATGCTGACCAACCGGCTTGAGGCGCAGATTGGCTGGAGTGTCGTGATCGCCGTAACCTCTGCCGTGACGGGGTATGTGCTGGCAGGCTACGGGCCCCTGTGGCTGGGCGCGGCGGATGCGGTCAGTGCGGCAGGGATGATCGCAACGATGTCCGGGCTGATCCTGGCGCTGGCGGCCATGTTTGGCCCATGCCGCACACGCATTGGTGTTCAGACGTCAGCCTGAGACGGCATTTTCCTGCCGCAGATGCCTATGCGTCATCGGCCAAACTCTGCCCAGATGCCGTTAAGGTTAATCTTAAGCAGATTTTTGGGAAGTCTCGTGCTAGAGGGCTGTCCATTGATTAGCTGAACACACCACTCACTTTGGTACGCTCGGATGGTACGGAATGGGGATTCATTCACGGCCATCCGGGCGCCCCTTTCCGATCAGAAGACATGCTCAAACCGGTGGCAGAATCGTGCGCGGTTGTGCTAGGTCTAGGGGTATGGCGCAGACAAACCCCAATATCAGCGAAAATCGCCCCGTGATCAGACAGCTTGACGATGCTGCGATCAACCGTATTGCGGCGGGTGAAGTTGTGGAACGCCCGGCCTCGGCGGTCAAGGAACTGGTCGAGAATGCACTGGATGCCGGGGCCACGCGTATATCCGTCGAAATCGCCGACGGGGGAAAGACACTGATCCGCGTGACCGACGATGGCTGCGGCATCCCGGCTCAAGATTTGCCGCTTGCCCTGTCGCGCCACGCCACGTCAAAGATTGATGGATCGGATCTGCTGAATATCCACACCTTCGGATTTCGAGGCGAAGCCCTGCCCTCGTTGGGGGCTGTCGGACGCTTGACCATAACCAGCCGAGCGCCGGGTCTGGATGCGGCGCAGATCCATGTTGCAGGTGGCAAGACGGGGTCGGTCAAGCCTGCCGCCCTGCGCGCGGGTACGGTGGTCGAGCTGCGCGATCTGTTCTTCGCCACCCCCGCCCGGCTGAAATTCATGCGCACCGACCGGGCCGAGGCACAGGCGATCACGGACATGGTGAAACGGCTGGCGATGGCCGAACCATCCGTCACATTTACCCTGCGCGATGTCTCGGGCGGTGGCGAAGGCCGTGTGATCTTCCGCGCGGACCGCGAGAATGGCGACCTGTTTGACGCCCTGCACGCCCGTCTTGCCCGTGTGATCGGGCGCGAGTTTGCCGAGAATGCGCTGCGGATCGATGCCACGCGCGACGGTCTCAGGCTTTTTGGCTATGCGGCCCTGCCGACCTATTCCCGTGGCGCTGCGGTGGCGCAGTACCTTTTTGTCAACGGGCGTCCCGTGCGGGACAAGATGCTGACCGGTGCTTTGCGGGCGGCTTATTTCGATTTCCTCAGCCGGGACCGTCACCCGGCGGCGGCATTGTTCATCGACTGCGACCCGACATTGGTTGACGTGAACGTTCATCCCGCCAAGTCCGAGGTCCGGTTCCGCGATCCCGGCGTTGCACGCGGGCTTATCGTATCCAGCCTGCGCCACGCTTTGGCCGAGGCAGGGCATCGTGCGTCATCGACCGTGGCCAATGCGACCCTGGGTGCAATGAGACCGGAGCCTGCGAAGTCTGCACCAGCGCGGGTCTATCAGATGGATCGCCCGTCGCCCGCAGCGCGCCAGGCCGCGTACCGGGCTCAGGCTCCGGGTTTTGCGGAACTGGCGCATGATTACAGCGGCAGCATTGTCGATCCGATCCCGGTTGCACCCGTATCGCAGGGTCAGGAGCCTGATGCGCAAAACCTTCCGCTGGGCGCTGCGCGCGGGCAGGTGCATGAAAACTACATCATCGCCCAGACTGCCGATGGAATGGTGATCGTTGATCAGCACGCCGCGCATGAACGGCTAGTCTATGAAAAGCTGAAAACGCAGATGGCCGAGACAGGCGTCGCGGCGCAGGCGCTTTTGATCCCCGAGATTGTTGAGTTGTCCGAAGGCGACTGCGCCCGTCTGATGGCGGTCTGTGATGATCTGTCCCGTTTGGGACTGACCATCGAACCCTTTGGCGGAGGCGCAATTGCCGTGCGCGAAACCCCGGCCATTCTGGGCGAGGTCGATGCGCGCGCGATGATCCTGGATATCCTCGACGAACTGGCTAATCAGGGCGAAACACAGATGGTGCAGGCAAGGATCGAGGCGATCCTCAGCCGGGTTGCCTGCCACGGCTCGGTCCGGTCCGGCCGCCGGATGCGGGCCGAGGAAATGAACGCCCTGCTGCGCGAGATGGAGGCGACGCCGCATTCCGGCCAGTGCAATCACGGGCGACCCACATATGTGGAACTGAAGCTAAGCGATATCGAACGCCTGTTCGGGCGCAGTTGATTTGGTGTCAAACAGGCCTTAAGAAGACAGAAACAAAACGAGAACATACTGAACCCCATGATCCAGATTGCAGGTATTGAAATAGCGCTGAATGATCCCGTGATTCTGGTTGCGGGCGGAACAGTCGCGCTGATCCTGCTGCTGCTGTTCCTGTCGTTGCGCGCAGCCAATCGCTCGGCCCGGATGGCGGAACCGCTGGCGCGGCAGATGGCGCTTCTGGGTCAGCATGTGCAGCAGCTGGGGCAGGGGCAGGAACAGTTGCGCGGCGGCTTGCAGCATGTCTCGGACACGCAGGCCAACGCGCAGGTACAGGTGATCCAGACGGTCGAGGCCCGCTTGTCCTCGGTTCAGCAGCAGATGAATGACCGGCTGGCGGACAACGCGATGAAATCGGCGCGCGCGCTGGCCGAAATGCAGGAACGGATGAAGGAAACCCTGCACGGTTCGTCAAAGCAGACGGCGACATCACTGACGCAGCTGCAGGAACGTCTGGCCGCCATCGACAAGGCGCAGGACAATATCACGAAACTGTCGGGCGATGTTCTCAGCCTTCAGGATATCCTGTCAAACAAGCAGCGGCGCGGGATGTTTGGTGAGATTCAGCTGAACGATATCGTGTCCAAGGCACTGCCCGCAGACAGCTATTCGCTGCAAGCCACCTTGTCGAACGGCAGGCGTGCAGATTGCCTCGTGCATCTGCCAAACCCGCCCGGCCCGATCGTGATTGACGCGAAATTCCCGCTTGAGGATTTCGAGGCACTTGCCGCCGCGCAGAGCAAGGCAGATGTTGAAAGATGCCTGCGGGCTTTTGGCGCTGCCGTGAAAGTGCATATCAAGGCGATTTCCGAGAAATACATCCTCGACGGGGAAACCGCTGACGGTGCCCTGATGTTCGTCCCGTCCGAAGCGATCTATGCCGAGCTGCACGCCCGCCTGCCCGATGTGGTGCGCGAAGGGTTCGCTGCCCGGGTCTGGATCGTCTCGCCCACCACCTGTATGGCCACGCTGAATACGATGCGGGCGATCCTGAAAGATGCGCGCATGCGTGAACAGGCCGGTGCGATCCGCAAAGAACTGGGATTGCTGCACAAGGACGTGGACCGTCTGGGCGACCGCGTTTCAAACCTCGACCGTCACTTCGGGCAGGCGGCCAAGGATATCTCGGAAATCAAGATCAGTGCCGAAAAGGCTGGCCGCCGGGCGCAGCGGCTGGATAATTTCGACTTCGAAGAAATCGCGCCCGATACTGAAACAGAGGTTGTGCCGCTGGCACGTCACGAAGGCTGAACATCCTGTTGAAGAACTGAACCGGCACCGGGCCGGTTCTGATGGGCCAGCGCCTGCAAGGGTTCAGATACGCAGAAAGGGCTGGAACAGGCGCGGCATCAGCTTGTTGAATTTCAGCGGCGCGTCCGTAACCGCCAGGCATATGCAGTCTTCCGAGATATCCGCGACGGGTGTGTGTTCCAGATCCTCGTCAGCGATTTCAACATCGCCACGGGCAAAACGGTCAACCTCGTCCGTGAAAGCCCCTTGAAGAACCATTGTCAGCTCCATGCCGTTGTGGCCATGATCCGGCACGGCAGCACCGGCCGGAATGAACAGCAAGCGGGCGGTGGCGTCTTTGGTGGTCGGCAGGATCACCTGTTTGACACCCATACCTATCGACCTCCAGCGGATGTCCTTGACTGTTCCGCCCACGTAATCCTGCAACGGGGCCGGCAGAACTGCACATCCCGGGCGAACGGGCTTGGGCGCTGGTGCGCCCTGGGCGATCAAAGCCATCGTGGCCGCCAGTGAAGTCTCACTCATGCTGACACCCTCACTCTGCTCGTCCAGAACTTGCCCGCCAACGGCGTCATAGCTTTCTGCGCGCGCGCGGCAGTGGTTGCACAGGGACAAATGGGTGGCGACCATCAGGTTGAAGGCTTCGGGCAGGCTGCCTGCGGCATAAGCCATCAGCAGGTCATCTGTCAGGTGATGTTTGATCAACTTGCTCATTTTACTCATCTCAGTTCATCGCGTGGCGCAAGCGGTCCAGCGCCAGCCGTATGCGTGATTTGATCGTTCCCAGCGGCAACCCGGTCTGCGATGCGATTTCCCGGTGACTCAGGTCGCCGAAATATGCCTTCTCGATCAGGTCCCGCTGTGCATCCGGCAACGCTTTCAAGGCGGCGCGCAGTTGCGCGGTTTCCTGTTGCAGCGCGATGACGTCATCCTGATCGGGCTCAGCCTCGGGCCCCCAACCCAGATCTTCGGGTTCAGGGCGGCGTTGCTTGCGCAGCACGTCAATGCGCTTGTTCCGAGCGATGGTGAACACCCATGTGGCCACGGTGGCACGCGTCGGGTCGAAAAGGTGCGCCTTGTGCCACAAGGTCGCCATCACCTCTTGCGCGCATTCTTCTGCCATGGCGGCATCAGCCCCTGACTTCATCAGGAACGCCTTGATACGCGGCGCGAAGTGCTGGAACAGCTCGGCAAATGCCGCTTGATCCTGCGCATCCCGGATGCGTCTGACGTGATCTACCCATTCGGCCCTGGTCTCGCGCTTGCCGTTGATGTCGTTCACCCGCCTACCCTTGGTGCGTTTGTTGATGCGCCAAGGTTGAGGGGCGGCAGTTTCAACCGCTGGTCCGTCCAAGGTCGCTGTATTGATCTGGGTAAACATAACCACAATACGGCGCATGTCCCAAGCCGGATCACTTTATCGGAACATTTTGATCCGCTCCCGGCCAAGTCTCGTAATATCAATACCAGCGGCAATAAAGAAATCGCGACTGCTCTGGCGGGTGTGCAAGGACCAGAAGACATCGGATGGCAAAAACGATAGATCATGTTGCAGGCCACACCTATCACGGCCGCAAGGGGGCAATCGACAACGCCTTCCGGTATTCTGTCGATTACATCCTGTTTGATCCCGAAGCCCGGTTGACCACGCCTTTTCTGTTTTCAATGGACCGGAAGAATGTCACCAACTGGCGAACCCGCGATCACGGAGGAGAGCCGGGTCAAGGCCATGGTGCCGCTTGGTTGCGTGCGCGATTTACCGAGATGGACATTCCGCAACCCGCGCAGGTCATGCTGCTGACCCAGCCAAGGGTGCTGGGCCACGTTTTTAATCCCGTCAGTTTCTGGTTTTGTTTTGACCGCGATGATCAGCTTTACGCCGTGGTGGCCGAGGTGACGAACACCTTCGGAACGCGTCACAGTTATCTGTGCCATAAGCCGGATTTTTCGACCATCAGACCAACCGACCGATTGACGGCCGAAAAGGTGATGCATGTCTCGCCCTTCCAGAAGATTGAAGGCAGCTATACGTTCCGCTTCGACTACAGCCCGGATCGGGTCGGTGTGTGGATCGACTACACGCGCGCGGGTGGCGGGTTGATCGCGACACTGACCGGACCGCGCCAGCCATTGACCAGCAGGGCGATCCTTTGGTCTTTTCTGCGTCGCCCTTTCGGTTCGCGTCGCACTTTTGCGCTGATCCTCTGGCAGGCCTTCAGGTTGTGGCTGAAAAAAGCCGCCTTCCGCCCGTTTCGCAAGGAACCGGTGCCTGATCACCCAGTTACGCGTGTGGGGCAGTGACCAGCCTGTTTGTTCAAGATCAAAGACGCGGTCCCCTGTCGGTGGTTGTGATGGCGTAACAACCGCGAACACGAGGAGTCGAAGAGATGATGGAAATCTCGGCAAGAAAAGTCGCCCAGGTCGCCATGATGGGCCGCGAACTGAACCGCGCCGAGGGCGAATTGCGGGCGTTCATCGACCGCATGAGCGAAGACGAGCAGGCTGAACTGGTCGCCATCATGTGGATCGGGCGCGAGAGCTTTTTTGCGGAAGATCTGGCCGAGGCCATCGCCACCGCCAAGTCCGAGGCATCGACCCCTTGTGCAGACTACCTGATCGGAACACCGCATATGTCTGACCACCTTGAGAATGGTCTGGATGCATTGGGAATATCTGCGGAAGACGTGGAAAATGATCTGATGTAGACGCTCGACATCATCGCTGCCCGGTGCCTGCGTCTGGCGGCGCCGGATATTGCCCGCCAAGGCAGACTAACAGCGACGGGGGTGTCAAGCTTTCGAGCGAAGTTGGTGAAAGTCTGTATTCGGTTTCTCTTTGCCTTCGAAGCCGCAGCGAATGGGTTTCTATGTGATCTTCTTGAAAAGCCACCATTTTCCCAAAGGTGTGGCTTTGTACGCGGTGTATTTCTACTAAGGTAGACTGTTTTCTGTCGCGGCCTTGAGGAAGTCATGGCTGAACGGGGATTGCGCGTAGATCATGCTACATAGAACATGTGGGTCACGCGGTTTTCGCCGGTGATCGCAGTGCGCGCAATCGATGAAGCGTCCTACACTGAATTCTTGGCGCATGGACGCCACATAGGTCCGTGTGCATGGAGAATGGATGGATCTCTACCGCGCTTTAGACAAAGCGGGAAATACTCTTCATCTCATGCACCAAAACGAAAGCTCTGCCTAACTTTCTCAAGACTTTGCGGAACAACCACCGCGGTTGCGGCTGGACTGTGGATCCGTTTCAGCTGCTGGATGTCAGCCTGATCGAAAATGCTGCGCCAGAAAATCAATCAACGCGCGCACCCGGGCCGTCAGGTGACGATTGGGTGGATAGAGCGCATAGAGGCCGAAGTTTTCCGTTTCATAGTCCTGAAACAGGTGCTCCAGGGTACCCTCTTCCAGACTGCGGGCAATCACATAGTGCGGGCAACGCGCAATACCCAGCCCGGCAATCGCCATGTTGGCAATCGCCGCCGGGGCATTGGCATGAAACATTCCCGCCACCTTGACCACAATATCCCTTGTCCCGGCTCGAAACCTCCATGCTGTTGCGTCGGCTGGATTTTCGTCAATCAGGCAGTTATGTGTGGCCAGTGCCATCGGATCACCCGGATGCCCCCTTTCCGCCAGATAATCAGGCGACGCGCAGACGATCAGCGGCATATCGGACAGCTTCCGCGCAATCAGGGTCGAATCCCGCAACACCCCGATCCGTATGGCAAGATCGAACCCCTCTTCAACAAGCGCCACGCGCGAGTCCGACAGTTTAAGGTCGATATCGACCTTCGGATGCACCCGCAGAAACGAAGCCAAAGCCTGAGTCAGGTTGATGCTGCCGAACCCGGTTGGTGCGGTTATTCGGATTGGCCCGGCCAGTGCCGATTGCCGCTCCTGAACAAGGTCTTCCAGCTCGTCGATTTGTTCCACGATCGGGCGGCAGCGTTCAAGGTACGCGATGCCGACGTCCGTCAGCGAAACGCTTCTGGTTGTCCGGTTGAACAGTTGCGTCGATAGCTTGGCCTCCAACTGGGCAACATACTTGCTGACCAGTTTGGTAGACAGGCCCAGCCGCCGCCCCGCGGCAGTGAACGAGCCCTCATGAGCAACCGCCATAAATGCCCGCATCGTGTCAATTGTATCCAACGCAGCGCTCCTTCGTCAGGTTGGTGTTTGGTCAATTATACCCAATTTGTACATAGTTACTGAATAAAACGCAGGATTATAACTAAAAAAGGTTTTGCCATGTTCTAGCCAGTGACCGCTGACGAACATCGCCAGCTCGCTCCCAGGAAACTCCTCCGAAAGGAAACTGACATGCCAAACGCCATCCGTATCCACCGTCATCCCTTGTCCGGGCATTCACACCGGGTGGAACTATTCGCCAAGCTTGGTGGCATCAATCACGAGCTGATCGATGTCGACCTGCTGTCTGGCGAACACAAGAAAGAGCCGTTTCTTTCCCTGAACCCTGCCGGGCAGGTGCCGGTGATTGAGGACGGTGAAATCGCGATCGCCGACTCCAACTCTATCCTCGTGTACCTTGCGCGGAAATACGCGCCTGATTGGCTGCCGACTGATCCGGTGCGTGAGGCGGAAGTTCAGAAGTTCTTGTCGCTGGCCGCCGGCGACATCGCCCACGGCCCTGCGGCAGCACGATTGATCACCGTTTTTGGCGCTCAACTGGATGCAGAACGTGCCAAGGCCATCGCCAAGTCCGCCTTTGACCGGCTTGAGGCGCATTTGAACGGACGCGACTGGCTGGTCGGAACCAGCCCATCCATCGCTGATGTCGCGATCTACAGCTATACGGCCCATGCGCCTGAGGGGAATGTTTCACTGGATGATTATCCCAATATCCGTGCCCTGCTGGCCCGGATTGAGGCGTTGCCCGGCTTCGTGGCCATGCAAAGCACCAAGGTCGGCCTCGCCGCCTGACACCAGAGCGCGCCCGGCCGTCAGGACCGGGCGCATGCGTCCAAACTGTGCCGCCCCAGGAGAGACCCCATGATTTCCATCGAACCCAGCGACAGCAGCACTTCCCCTTTTCATCGGGGTGAACACATGGCGCAGGCGCGGCTGGGTGTCCGCGACATTGAACACTGGGCACGGAAGGTTGTCCGCGACCACATGCCCGAACAGCATCGGGATTTTCATACCGCCCTGCCGTTTCTCGTGATGGCCGCGCGCGATGCGCAAGGTCGGCCCTGGGTCACGTTATTGGAAGGGCCAGACGGGTTCGTCTCTGCACCAGATAACAAAACGCTTTCCATTACCGCCTTGCCAACCCAAGGCGATGCGTTGCACGGTGCCCTTCACCCCAAAAGCGATGTTGGCATCCTTGGTATTGAACTGGCCGCGCGTCGGCGCAACCGTATCAATGGCCGCGCCGGACGCGTCACTCCGACCGGTTTTGATTTTCACGTTGACCAGACCTTTGGCAACTGCCCGCAGTATATCCGTGAACGCGCGTGGCACCGGGTTGATGACTCGAAGCCCGGACCGACAACACGCGGCCAATACTTGACGTCGGATCAGGTCCGGTGGATCGAAACAGCCGATACTTTCTTTATCGCCAGCGGCTATCGCGAAGAGGGCGAAAGCCCGACTTACGGGATGGATGCGTCCCATCGCGGTGGCGACCGTGGTTTCGTGCAGGTTCTGGACAACCGGCGGCTGCGGTTTCCCGACTATGCCGGCAATAACCACTTCAACACAATCGGCAACCTGTTGCTCGACCCAAGGGCGGGATTTCTGTTCGTCAATTTCGAAAGCGGCAGCTTGCTGCAACTGACCGGCACTGCCACGATCGACTGGGACAGTGACGAAGTTACACAGATACCCGGCGCGCGCCGTCTGGTGACACTGGAGATTGACGAGGTCGTGGAAATACGCGCGGCAGTCAGCCTCAGATGGACTTCGGATGCAGATTCTGTCCGGTCGCTCCGCCTGATCGAAAAGATCCGTGAAAGCGTCGATGTCACCTCGTTTGTTTTCGAAGCCCGCGACGGCGGCCCCTTGGCTGGGTTCGAGCCCGGGCAATACCTGCCAATCGAGCTTGAAATTCCGGGGATCGCCGAACCGGTGCGCCGGACCTATTCGCTCAGCAACGGACCGACCAAGCATCGCTATCGGATTACAGTCAAGCGTGAGCCAAAAGGGATCGCATCGCAGTTTCTGCACGATCATCTGGAACCGGGCGCAATCATCAACAGCCGTCGACCTGCGGGTGATTTCACAATGACTTGCGACCGGTGCCCATTGGTTCTGGTCAGCGCAGGTGTTGGTATCACACCGATGTTGAGCATTCTGAATAAGGTCGCAGGCGAGCGCGGCAACCGCCCTGTCTGGTTCATCCACGGCGCTCGGGACGGTCAGCACCATCCAATGGCAGATGAAGTTCACGATCTGGCCTCCAGACGGCCTGGGATCACGACGCATGTGGCCTATAGCCAACCAACGTCAGAAGATGAGTTCGGAGTGGATTATGACTCGCATGGCCGTGTCGATGGGGCGCTTCTGGCGCAACTGATCAACGATGCCAGCGCGCATTACTTTCTGTGCGGCCCTGTCAGTTTCATGGCCGAGATCCAGGCCGATCTGGAACGCCGGGGCATCTCTCCGGAACATATTCACACCGAAAGTTTTGGCCCCACTGGGTGATTTGACGTGATCCTTCGTGGGCAAATGAAACTCAAACCACCAGAGCAAGGACATACGCGCTTTTGGTTCGTTTCGTTCGCATTGTGTTGTTGGGATAGCGTTCACCGGCCGGAATGATTTCGCCATTCCAGCTTTCAATCGACACTCACCGGCTTGTATTTGAGTAGTTCGAGTTTTCAGGCGTCAGACACCAACTCCTCAGTTCCTCTCGCTGTTATCCCCAAGTCGTTCCTACGATTGCATATACGTCTTAGGAAAAGTGTGACGCCTTCGGTCCTGCCGACACAGAAACCTCCCCAAGCTGCGGTAAAAGTGGCAGGTCGTAGTTCGACGCTTCAATATTCCAGTGCTGCCTCACGTTTCAGGCGGCTTGCGGCAAAATCGACAAATGCGCGAATCTTTGCGGACACCATCCGCCCTTCGTGGTGCACGATGTGAACCGGTGCAGGAGCCGGTTCAAAATCAGATAACACTGCCTTTAGCCGTCCGTCCGCCAGATATGGTGCGACTTGATAGGACAAAAGCCGGGCCAGACCCTGACCGCGAAGTGCCATTTCGATTACAGCATCGTTGGTATTCATGCTGATCCGTGGATGAACACGCATAAGTTTCGGGTTGCCTAAGTGGTCAAACTGCCACTGGCCTGACGGCGACAGGGCTAGGGAATTGATCAGGACATGTCTGTTCAGGTCATCCGGGCTTTCGGGTTCGCCTGCTTGTTCAAGGTATTCGGGTGCTGCAAAAACAACCTGTCTGACAGAACCGCAACGCACCGCCATAAGGCTGGAATCCGCAAGCGGACCTATCCTGACGCCAACATCCACACCTTCGTCTATTAAATTCACGATCCGGTCCACGTACAGCGTTCGCGCCTCGATTTTGGGATAGTGCCCCAGAAAATCAGCAAGAATTGGTGTGATGAACAATCTGCCAAACAACACAGACGAAGTGAGGTTGAGCAATCCTTTAGGTTCCGCATAGGTCCCGACCGCAGCGTTTTCTGCCTGTTCCAGATCAACGAGAATGCGCTTGGCATCTTCCAGAAATCTGCGCCCGCTCTCGGTCAACATGACAGATCGTGTCGTTCTTACGAATAAACGGACGCCCAACTCGCCCTCCAGTATCGAAATGGTGCGCGTCACAGCCGGTGGCGACATGTTCAGGTTGCGCGCAGCAGCAGCAAAGCCACCCAGGTCGGCCACCTTCGAAAAGACCAGAAGCGCGCGAAACTTGTCCATGTAATTATTCCAAAATAGTGAATAATAAATTCAAGCTTAATGTTATTCTGCCAACAATTGAAACACACTATGTCTCAGGCGAAGACACAATCACTCCGCTAAGGCAAAAGCGCCCGCAGGAAATGGGAGAAATGCCGTGAATGTAAGCCAAGCCGTCGGCCAAAACGTGACTGTTCATATCGTGCACGGTTTTGTGGACAACGGGCTAGGGGGCAACCCTGCTGGGGTTGTTCTGGATGCCGACGGGTTAACCGAGGCGCAGATGCTGAAGATCGCGTCACAGGTTGGCCTGTCCGAAACCGCTTTTGTCTCGCAATCCGCGACCGAGGGTTTCAAACTGGACTTCTTCACCCCGAACCGCAGGATCGCGCATTGCGGCCATGCGACCATTGCTGCTTTTTCCCATCTGGATGCACTTGGCCGTATTCCTGATCCTGTAACCTCAAAAGAAACTGTGGACGGCCCGCGCCGGATTCTGATCAAGGATGGTGCCGCATTTATGGAACAGTTGGCCCCTAGATATGAAACGCCAGAAGATTGGACCTCTCAAGGTGTCAGTTTGCAGGACGTTTTGGGCTCTTTGGGGTTGTCCCCGAGCAATCTGGATCACGAAATGCCGCCCGTTCTGGTCAATACCGGCAACAGTTTTGTCGTGATCGGAGTAGCCGACAGGGAAACTCTGGCTTCGATCAAACCCGATTTCGAGCAGATCAAAACGATCAGCGACCGCTTGGACCTGATAGGATATTATGTGTTCACAACGGCCCAATGCTCGGACGGGCGCGACGCTACTGCACGCATGTTCGCCCCCCGATATGCCATTGATGAAGAGGCCGCGACGGGAATGGCCGCAGGGCCGCTGGCCTGTGTTCTGCACGACCTGGGTCACCGCCGTCAGCACGGGTTTCTGATTGAACAGGGCATGTTCATGGAAACCCCTTCGCCCAGTTTGATTCAGGTTGAACTGGAAGTTCGTGACGGCGCAATCGCCAGTCTAATGGCAGGCGGGCAAGGCAAAGTCATGCGGTCCTTTCAATTGTCGGTGTGACTAAAACAGCGTTTTGGGGCGGCATGTAACATTGCGCGCAGCTTTGTCGAGCAAGTTGAAGAGCGGTTTTACGCAAATCTTGCCGCGCCCCTTCAAAACAACGAACTCTCTCCGAGCGCGGATATCGCAGCTTTTGCTGGGGCGCTCGTTCAGATTGTGACGTTCACGTTGAATAGTCGGGCAACCCAATCAGATCACATGATCAGAGCGCCACGTATCCAGAATCTCCAGGGTCTTGTCCGAAAACTCGACATCGTTGATATGGCTGTCAATTTCCACAAGTGTTACGTTTTCCGGACAGTTTTTTCTCAGCTCTTCGATGAATCCTGCAAGTCCCTCTGCATCTTCCAAAATCGCCCCGGCCCTGTCCCATTCGTTACCGCCTCTGAGCGGCACAAGCAGAACAGTCGGGCCGGTTGCTTCAGAAAGTTTCGCGCACATGGTGCGTGCCATCTCGCGCCTTTGCTCGGCGCTCATGCTGACCGCAGTAATTAGGCGGTTGTGGTCATGAAGGTCATGATCCGCCAACGCTGGAGGAACGGGATGCCAGCCTACCAAATCGACTAGATCATAACACCCAATCGAAACAATCTGCGGCACACCAGCCTTGCCCGCATTGGTCATGCGATCTTCGCCGGCGCTGATGGCTGATCCCAACATGTGGTTGCCGACTTCTTGCGGTGCAAAGTCCATAACGGCGGCGAATTCACCTTTTGAAGCAAGGCTTTCAAATGCGCGCCCTCCCATGCCCGTAGCATGGAAAACGGCCAGTTCAAACCCGCGCGCCTCAAGGGCGGGCTTCAGGTGCACCATATAGCGCAAGACTGTTTTGCCGAAGGATGTCATCCCGATTAGACGGCGGTCTTTCTTCATCGGACGGGCAGCGCGTGCGGCCCCCAGAACCGCGCCAGCAGCTTGCCGGAGAGAGGCTTCGCAGACCGAGTTAAGCCCGTAAAGACCACCAGCCCAAAGGATCATCTGAACGTCTGCCGGCAGCCGCTCGGGCGGGATCATCGGCGAGAAAGAGACAGTTGAGACGATGTATTTAGGCACACCAATGGGCAAGGCACAGCACAGATCAAGGGCCAGATCGGTCCCCATTGAACCGCCCAAAACCAAAACGCCATCGAACACGCCCTCATGGTGCAGCCGTGCAACCAGCAGGGCTGCACCTTTGGCCATGATCTGCATCGCAAGGTTTTCGTCACCGCCATCAATGGCTTCCTGTATTGTGTGGCCACCCTCCTCTGCCACCTGATGCTTGGAGTAATCAGTGGGGTGACTGGGGTCGCCAAGCACACTGATGTCCATGGTTTTCACCAATCCACCCTGTTCACGGATCACGTCAGAGATGAAGTTCAGTTCATCATCTTTGGTGTCATAGGTCCCAACGACAAGAATAGTTCGATTGGTCATAGGCCGCCTTTCAGGTTCAAAGTTTGATCCAAGCTGTTTTCAGCTCGAAATACTTGTCAAAGGCGTGCAGCGATTTGTCATGACCGTTGCCAGACTGCTTGACGCCACCCAATGGAACCGTTGTGTCGGCCCCTCCATAGGTGTTTACATGGACAACCCCTGCCTGAATGGCCCGGATCATGCGGTGGGCGCGCGACAAGTTCGACGTCCATACTGCGGATGCCAGACCGTAATCGGTTCCATTGGCAATTTTGATTGCCTCTTCTTCGGTGTCAAAGGGAATGACCGCAAGAACCGGGCCAAACACTTCATCCGTTGCCAGCCGATCGGTGGGGTGAACCCCCGTTACAACCGTCGGGGCCATGTGTCTAACGTCAGCGCATATGGGACCATTTAGGCCAATTTGATAAGAGAGAGTTTCTGGGTCATCGTAACCCCCAAGGAGTGGACGATGAGAAAGACAACGAGGAGCCCTGGCGAGAAGATCGTCAAAGATATCAAGCGGGCAACACGCAAGCAGTATTCCAGCGAAGAGAAGATCAGGATCGTGCTTGATGGGCTGCGTGGCGAGGACAGTATCGCGGAGCTGTGCCGTCGCGAGGGTATATCCCAGGGCCTGTATTACAAATGGTCCAAGGACTTCATGGAGGCCGGGAAGAAGCGCTTGGCTGGCGATACAGCCCGGGCTGCGAACACGGACGAGGTCAAAGAGTTGCGCCGTGAGGCAAAAGACCTCAAGGAAGTGGTCGCTGAACAGACGCTTGAGCTGCGTCTTCTCAAAAAAAGCATGCTCGGGGATGGGGACGACCACGAATGAGGTATGCCGCATCAGAGAAGTTGGAGATCATTAGGCTGGTGGAAGAAAGTCATCTGTCGGCGCGTCGGACACTGGCCAAACTGGGCATTCCCCGCACCACATTTTACCGCTGGTATGACCGGTACCTGCAACGTGGCGAAGCTGGTCTCGCGGATCAATCTCCCAAGCCAAAGCACGTCTGGAACCGCGTTCCCACCGACGTGAAGCGTAAGGTTGTGGATCTTGCGCTAAAGGAGACAGAGCTGTCGCCACGCGAGTTGGCGGTGACCTTCACCGATCAGGAACGCTATTTTGTGTCGGAATCCACGGTCTATCGCACGCTCAAGGCGCATGACCTGATCACCAGCCCGGCGTTCATCGTGCTCAAGGCAGCAGATGAGTTCCAGCATAAGACGACGGCCATCAACCAACTCTGGCAGACGGACTTCACTTACATCAAGGTGCTGGGATGAGGCTGGTTTTATCTCAGCACGGTTCTGGATGATTACAGCCGCTATATCGTCTCTTGGAAGCTTTGCACGAACATGCGGGCGCAGGATGTGACGGATACTCTGGATCTGGCGTTGCAGGCTTCGGGTTGCGATCAAGTTCATGTCGTTCACAAGCCACGTCTGCTCAGCGACAACGGCTCAAGTTAAGTGTCCGGTGACTTGGCTGAATGGTTGCAGGACAAAGGGATGAAGCACTCTTGCGGTGCGCCGTATCATCCGCAGACTCAAGGCAAGATCGAACGCTGGCACCAGACCCTCAAGAACCGCATCTTGCTGGAAAACTACTTCCTACCCGGTGATCTTGAAGCCCAGATCACGGCCTTCGTCGATCACTACAATCATCAGCGCTTCCACGAGAGTATCAACAACGTCACGCCCGCCGACGTCTACTTCGGCCGAGACAAAGCCATTCTCTAAAAAAGCGAAAGGATCAAACAAAACACATTCGAAGCCCGGCGCTTGCATCATCGCAAACAGGCCGCATAATCAAACCAACCAGATGAGCCAAACCCTCCTCTAGTTTAGGCAGCCTTTGGTCCCAAAAACCCTGACGACGGACAGAGCGACTGCTGGGACAGCCTTGAGAAGAAGTTCGACGGGACACCAGGTAAGAAATGATGGGTCTTAAGTTATATACCTATTGGAGATCGACCACATCCTATCGGGTGCGTATCGCATTAAATCTGAAGGGTGTGCCGTTCGAAAACTGCCCGGTCAATCTGGTGAAAGGCGAGCAAAGAAGCGCAGCCTATCAAGCGATGAACCCCGGCAAGGGCGTCCCTGTGTTAGAGCTTGAGGATGGCACCAAGTTGACCCAATCTCTGGCTATCCTTGATTATCTTGACCGCGCCTATCCCGACCCGGCGCTTCTGCCGGACGACCCGATTGCGCGGGCCAAGGTGATGGCGGCGGCGCATGTGATTGCGCTGGACATCCATCCGGTGAACAACCTGCGCGTTGTTCAACATTTGGACGGGATGGGGCACAGCAAAGCGGAAAGTGTGGACTGGATGGTCCACTGGATGAACGAAGGTCTGACCGCGTTTCAGGCTATGCTGCCCAAAGGCACCCGCTTTTCCTTTGGCGACATGCCATCGCTTGCGGATATCTGCCTTGTATCGCAGCTTTACAACGGGCATCGCTGGGGTGTGGACATGACGCCCTTTGCGCGTCTGACCGAAATCGAAGAAACCTGTCTGGCCCTGTCCGCCTTCGCCGATGCGCGACCCGAGGTACAGCCGGATGCCGAGTGAGGATCACATGAGCCAACTGAAAAAGTCATGGGTGGACAGCGCGAACTCTGCCGAGACCCCCTTTCCCCTGAACAACCTACCTTATGGTGTGTTTTCGACCTCAGACAGCGCACCGCGCTGTGGCGTGGCCATCGGGGATATGATCCTTGATATGCACGCTGCCGAAGAAGCTGGCCTGATCGAGATTGGTGATGAACCCGTTTTCGACGTGCCCTTCTGGAATGAATTGATGGAGCAGGGATCGGACGCATGGGCCGCCCTGCGCGCCCGTCTGGAACAGCTGCTGGGCGAGGCTTCGACCGAACGTGACACTGTAGAGCCTCTGTTGGTCGCCCAAGCCGATACGGAGCTGCACATGCCGTTCCTTGTGTCCGAATACACCGATTTTTATGCCGGTCGTCAGCACGCCGCGAACATGGGCGCGATCCTGCGCGGCTCGCCCGAACTGCCGGCCAACTGGCTGCACATTCCGATCGGTTATAATGGTCGCGCGTCCTCGGTTGTGATCTCGGGTACGCCGATTCACCGCCCGAACGGTCAGCGCAAAGCGCCCGACGCCGAGATGCCCAGCTTTGGCCCCTCGATGCGTCTGGATATCGAGCTGGAAATGGGCGCCATTGTTGGCAAGCCGTCCGAGTTTGGCCAGCCGATCACCGTGGATGAAGCCGACGACATGATCTTCGGCTATGTGCTGCTGAACGACTGGTCCGCGCGCGACATCCAAGGCTGGGAATACCAGCCGCTTGGACCGTTTCAGGGCAAGGCGTTTGGCACCTCGATCAGCCCCTGGATCGTGACCGCCGCCGCGTTGGAAACGTTCCGTGCGCCAACGCCCGAACGCGAGAAAAAGCTTCTGCCCTACCTCGACGGCTCAAAGGACGGCCTTTACGACATTGAGCTTCAGGTGCTGATGCAGCCTGATGGAGCCGAGAAGGCGAGCGTCGTTGGCGAAACCAACTACTCTCGCATGTATTACTCGGCCGCCGAACAGCTCTGCCACCACGCCATCGGCGGCTGTGCGATGAATGTGGGCGACCTTTTGGGGTCTGGCACGATCTCAGGCCCAACCAAGACGGAATACGGTTCTCTGATGGAGATGAGCTGGGCTGGTCGCGAGCCCTTCACGCTCGATACCGGCGAAACCCGGACTTTCATCGAAGACGGAGACACCCTGACCCTGCGCGGTGCGGCCAAGGGCGAAGGCTTCCAGATCGGCTTTGGCGATTGCGTCGGGCAAATCCTGCCCGCCGTTAACTGGCCCAGGTAAGTGGCGAGCGGGGCAACATCGGTTGTTCCGCACCCGCCGTTTGAAAAACCTGTGATCCTGCTCGATCATATTGTTATCTGGCATGAATGAGCTCGACGCTCCGATCAGAGGTTTTGAAGGCTTCGAAG
>NZ_JBXWTH010000087.1:0-16278 GCF_059613825.1 Ruegeria sp. SATB027 | reverse complement strand
CTTCGGTCGCTTGTTCGCCATGTGGTTCCTCCGTTTTCTTAACCATAACGGCGGACCACTTCAGAGGGGGAGGATCAGTGTCCGCCGGTCTCTGATCGAACCCATCTTTGGTGAGATATAAAGGCCTCTGCGAAAGCGGGGGTTTTTATTGCGTGACAACTATGTGACGCAATATCTCAAAAACCTTAACTTGTAGATGTATCTTCTCTGCTCAATCCTAGGGTAGTATCAACAATGATATGTCGACAAAATCATTTTCTATTGACGGTACTCCGCAGAAGCGACTCTTTAGGTCAATAATCGCGGATTATGGATTGAGCACATCGGTCTGCGAGTTGATCGATAACGCAATTGATCATTGGACTGCACGAGGGCGTCGTAATTCAGTTCAAATTGACTTGTTCCTTAACGTAGATCGACAACTCATTGCCGTTCGAGACAATGCCGGTGGGGTACCGAGAGACGACATTCAACTACTTGTGTCACCGGGAGCTTCGCGCGATGAAGTTGGTTTTCATTTTATCGGGAACTTTGGAGTTGGAGGTAAGCGAGCGGGTGTCGCATTGGGTCAGCGTGTCGAAGTCTCGTCGAGGCATGAGACAAACGAAACATTCCGTTTTGTACTTTCTGATGAATGGCTAGCTAAAGACACCTGGGACGTTGAAGTTGAGCATGTGCGCGACATCGACCCGGGTACCACCAACGTTTCAATATCCAGCTTAAGGCAGGGCTTTTCGCATCAGGATGTTGAGACACTTCAAAGGCACATATCCGAAGTCTATTCCAAGTTTATCGGTAACGGATGTGATATCAGGGTAAATGGTGTGAGTGTTGGAAAAACAGAGTTTGATGTTTGGGCATACCCGCCAGAACACAAACCGAAGCTTTCTGAATTCAACATCTACCCAAGCGATGATCAGGCGGTCGCCGTCAGGATTACGGCTGGATTGCTTCAGGACCGAAACCCGATCGAGGAAAACTACGGTGTGTACGTTTACTGCAACGATCGATTAATCATCGCCCACGAAAAATCTTACGAGGTAGGTTTCTACAAGGGTGAAGCCGGCGTACCACACCCTGACGCTTCGTTGGCCAGAACCATTGTCGAGCTAACAGGTCCCCCGGAGCTTATGCCTTGGACGTCAAGCAAAAGTGGGATCAATTGGAGCCACCCAACCTATCTTGCGATTAGGGATAGGATCATCGCTCTAAATTCCTATTTTACCAAAGTATCGCGCCGATTGAAGAATGTTCGAGAAGAACAGGTCTTCGCTCATCAGCAGGGCGAGGTTGACGTTATAGACTTGGAAGGAGATGGCACTGCAAAAAGGGTAATAGACCTGCCATTGCCCCGAGGTAGAAGGAAGTCGTATCCAGACAGGCTAATAGACGCCAATGCAGACACAATACAAAAACAGCCTTGGACTCTGGGCCTTGTGGAAGCGATGGGAGTAGCTGACACAATTTCAAGAAAGAAAATTCAGACAAGAAATCGCCTATCTCTTGTGATCTTGGATAGCAACCTTGAGATCGCCCTGAAAGAATTCATTGTTCACAGGGCTGACCTGTTCCGACCTGACCAGTATGGCGATGCGAAGCTTCTTGAACTTTTCAAGAGGCGGCACGAAGTCATCAATCTAGTCAAACCTCACCTGAAGCTAGATGATATTGTATGGAACAAAGTTCGTCACTACTACGACAGAAGGAACAAATTGGTTCACGAGCGAGCAACTGTTCAGATTACTGACGTTGAATTGGATGATTATCGCGAGATTGTGGAGCAAATTCTTAGCTCACTTTTCAATCTCAAATTTTGACGCGCGTGCAGCCTAAATGAGTTTTCGGTTGCGGTTGGTATGAGGCTGGACACCCACCCCCAACCCTGTTACATGCACCCAATCTTGCGGCCTCGGATTCGTTCCGGGGCCTTAGATATTTTGCAACCGGGGACCTTCGGGGCCCTATACCTTTGGCACCTACGGGGGCCTATCACATAGCGGGGGACCTCCCCTGCACTTGCTAAACGGAAGACAGAAAGCATGGCACTCAAGTCGTACAAGCCGACGACGCCGGGCCAGCGCGGGCTGGTGCTGATCGACCGTTCGGAGCTTTGGAAAGGACGTCCGGTCAAGTCTCTTACAGAGGGTTTGACCAAATCGGGCGGCCGGAACAACACCGGACGGATCACTTCACGCCGCCGCGGCGGTGGCGCAAAGCGTCTCTACCGGATCGTTGACTTCAAACGGAACAAATTTGATGTCGCGGCAACCGTCGAGCGGATCGAATATGACCCGAACCGGACCGCGTTCATCGCACTGGTAAAATACGAAGACGGCGAGCAGGCGTATATCCTGGCTCCGCAGCGTCTGGCTGTTGGTGACAAGGTCATCGCGTCGGCAAAGGCCGATATCAAGCCGGGCAACGCAATGCCGTTCTCGGGCATGCCAATCGGTACCATCGTCCACAACATCGAGATGAAGCCTGGCAAAGGCGGTCAGATCGCACGTGCGGCCGGTACTTACGCGCAATTCGTGGGCCGCGATGGCGGTTACGCTCAGATCCGTCTGAGCTCGGGCGAGCTGCGCATGGTCCGTCAGGAATGCATGGCCACCATCGGTGCCGTGTCCAACCCCGACAACAGCAACCAGAACCTCGGTAAAGCCGGTCGTATGCGCCACAAGGGCGTGCGTCCGTCGGTTCGTGGTGTTGCTATGAACCCGATCGATCACCCGCATGGTGGTGGTGAGGGTCGTACCTCGGGTGGCCGTACGCCGGTTACGCCGTGGGGTAAGGACACCAAGGGTAAGCGTACCCGCAACAAGAACAAAGCGTCCCAGAAGCTGATCATCCGCTCGCGGCACGCCAAGAAGAAGGGACGTTAATCCATGTCTCGCTCTGTTTGGAAGGGTCCTTTCGTCGATGCTTACGTGCTGAAAAAAGCCGAAGCAGCGCGCGAGTCGGGCCGCAACGAAGTCATCAAGATCTGGTCGCGTCGTTCCACCATCCTGCCCCAGTTCGTGGGTCTGACCTTTGGTGTGTACAACGGCCAGAAGCATATCCCGGTAAACGTCTCGGAAGACATGATCGGTCAGAAGTTCGGTGAATATTCGCCGACACGGACCTATTATGGCCACGCCGCAGACAAAAAAGCGAAGCGGAAGTAAGTCATGGGCAAGGAAAAGAACCCCCGCCGCGTGGCTGAAAACGAAGCAATGGCGAAAACGCGCATGCTTCGCACCAGCCCGCAGAAACTGAACCTGGTTGCGCAAATGATCCGCGGCAAGAAAGTCGAGAAGGCCCTGACCGACCTGACTTTCTCGAACAAGCGCGTCGCGCAGGACGTCAAGAAGTGCCTGCAGTCCGCAATCGCGAATGCCGAAAACAACCACAACCTGGACGTTGACGAGCTGATCGTCGCCGAAGCCTGGGTTGGCAAGAACCTGGTCATGAAGCGCGGTCGCCCGCGTGCCCGTGGCCGTTTCGGCAAGATCATGAAGCCGTTCTCGGAGATCACCATCAAGGTGCGTCAAGTTGAGGAGCAAGCCTAATGGGACATAAAGTCAATCCGATCGGCATGCGCCTTCAGGTCAACCGCACCTGGGACAGCCGCTGGTACGCAGATACCAAGGACTACGGTGATCTTCTTCTGGAAGACCTCAAGATCCGTGAGTTCATCCAGAAAGAGTGCAAGCAGGCCGGTGTTGCCCGTGTGATCATCGAACGTCCGCACAAGAAGTGCCGCGTTACGATCCACACCGCACGTCCGGGTGTCATCATCGGCAAGAAAGGTGCGGACATCGAAGTTCTGCGCAAGAAGCTGGCCGCGATGACCGACAGCGAACTGCACCTGAACATCGTCGAAGTGCGCAAGCCCGAGCTTGACGGTCAGCTGGTTGCCGAGTCAATCGCTCAGCAGCTGGAACGCCGTGTTTCGTTCCGCCGCGCGATGAAGCGTGCCGTACAGAACGCCATGCGCATGGGCGCCCTGGGTATCCGGGTGAACGTCGCTGGCCGTCTGGGTGGTGCCGAAATCGCACGGACCGAATGGTACCGCGAAGGCCGTGTGCCGCTGCACACGCTGCGCGCCGACATCGATTACGCACATGCCGAAGCGATGACCCCCTACGGGATCATCGGGATCAAGGTCTGGATCTTCAAAGGGGAGATCATGGAGCACGATCCGCAGGCACGTGACCGTAAAGCACAGGAACTCCAGGACGGCCCTGCACCTCGTGGTGCTGGTGGCGGTCGTCGCTAAGGAGGGAAAGATATGCTTCAACCAAAGCGTACAAAATTCCGCAAGTTGCACAAAGGCCGGATCAAGGGCGAAGCCAAGGGCGGCTCTGATCTGAACTTTGGCACCTACGGCCTGAAAGCGATCGAGCCTGAGCGTGTAACCGCACGCCAGATCGAAGCTGCACGTCGTGCCATGACGCGTCACATGAAGCGTCAGGGCCGTGTCTGGATCCGCATCTTCCCCGACACTCCGGTCACTGCAAAGCCGATCGAAGTTCGTATGGGTAAAGGTAAGGGTTCGGTCGACCGCTGGGTTTGCAAGGTCAAGCCCGGTCGCGTGATGTTCGAGATCGACGGCGTCAATGACGACATCGCCCGCGAGGCCCTGCGCCTGGCCGCGATGAAGCTGCCGATCAAGACCCGCGTCGTGGTTCGCGAAGACTGGTAAACGATCCGGGGGCACCCCCGCTCGTGACAAGATTGACCCCCGTCGGAACACCGGCGGGGGTTTTTCTATAGGGGCTCTGCCCCCGTCGCGCGTGCCGCGCGCCTCCCCCGGGATATTTTGGGCCAGATGAAGCAGGGGATCCGTTCTTCATCTGGCTGCAAATATCCCGGAGCGCGAGGCAGAGCCTCGCAAAACAGCCATCGCCTTCACCGCGCGGCTGGTTTAAGACAGCGCCATGCCACAGATTGAATCACTCTTCGTCACCCGCCTCTATCGTGCCTCCTTGTCCGAATTCGGTCCCCCGATCGATGCGGAGGAGTTGGAAAGCTCGTGCCTTGTCATCGCCGAGGATGACGAAGCCGGTCAGGACTGGTGCGAAGAAAACGGCTATCCCGGTTACACCAGCTATGCCTCGCTGACCGACCTGCCCTGGCGGTTTCCGATATTCGCCGATCTGGTCAAGGCGCTGGACAGCCATGTGGCGGCTTTTGCCAAGGATCTGGAGTTTGATCTGGGTGAGGGTGAGCTGAAGCTGGAAGACCTGTGGATCAACATCCTGCCCGAGGGTGGCATGCATTCCAGCCATCTGCACCCGCACAGTGTGATTTCCGGCACCACCTATGTGGCGATGCCTGAAGGCGCGAGTGCGCTGAAACTGGAAGACCCGCGCTCAGGCCGTATGATGGCCGCGCCGACGCGGCTGAAAGGCGGGCGACGCGATTTGCAGCCCTTCATCTATATGAAGCCGCAGGTGGGCGATGTGCTGCTATGGGAAAGCTGGCTGCGCCACGAGGTGCCGATGAACATGGCCGAGGAAGAGCGGATTTCGGTGAGTTTCAACTATAAGTGGGACTGACCGTTTCTGGCAGGGCTGACTTCTGCACCTGTTTGATTGATCGGGATCAAGCACACTTAAGCCTGCTCGTTGTAGACTCCGCTCCAATGCGTCGGTCTGCCTGATGAGTCGGACCGAAGTGCCGCGTATCTGGTTTGATCGGACACACCGTGCTGAGATTTGTCACATTGGTCATAGGGCTACTGGTCTCAAGCGCGACTGGCGTTGTGGGACAGGAGGTCGACCCGCACCGCATCTACGAAAACAGCTGTTCCGGATGCCACGCCCCCCATTCCGGTGATTTCGTTTGGGATGAGCTTAATGTGTCAGATGGCGTGCTGGTCGGAGCCCGGTCCGGACGGGCGGTCGAAATTTACCTGCGCTCCGGTCATGGCGGGGTGACTCCGGACAAGGCCGAGGTTCTGCTTGCTCATTTCCGAATTATCCGGGACTCGGGCGGGATCTTCATCGAGAAATGCCGTATTTGCCACGTGACCGCCGTGGAGCTCGTGCGAAACAATCTGATCCTTGACGAAGGGAAGCTGACGGGGCGATATACCGGGCGTGACATCGGAGCGTTCCTGGACGGTCATGGCCGTCTTTCACCGGAAGAGGTTTCCGAGATGCTGTCCGTATTGACCAGAGTGGCAAATAGCCAGGGTCTGACACGGTGACACACGCGGGGTTTTGATTTTGGGAATTCCCCTGTTCCCGCATGGCAAACTTTCCCTTGCCACCCCACCCCTAACCCCCTATAGAGCGGCATCTTGCGGTCTCCCGGCGTTGTCGGGCGATTCGTATGTCTATCATTCATCCACCAGGTCAAAGGTGACCCGTGTACGGGGCCTTCTGGTGTTTTGAGCAAAGGAAAAAGGCGATGAACGCCCAAGAACTGCGTGACAAGACCCCTGATCAGCTCCGCGAGGAACTGGTCAACCTGAAGAAAGAAAGCTTTAACCTGCGCTTTCAACAGGCAACCGGTCAGCTGGAAAACACTGCTGGCATCAAAGCGGCCCGCCGCAACGCTGCCCGCGTCAAAACCATCCTGAACGAAAAGGCCGCTGCCGCGGCATCCGAGGAGTAATCAGATGCCCAAGCGTATCCTGCAAGGCACCGTGACCAGCGACGCCAACGAACAGACCATCACCGTGCTGGTCGAGCGCCGTTTCAAGCACCCGCTGCTGCACAAAACCGTTCGTAAGTCCAAGAAATACCGGGCTCATGACGAAAAGAACGCCTTCAAGGTCGGCGACTCTGTACGCATCATCGAATGCGCGCCGAAATCGAAGACGAAACGTTGGGAAGTTCTGGAAGCGTAAGCTTCCGGGATTTTTCATTTGTCGAAACCCTGGGGGATTTAATCAGACCAGCCCCCACAGGTCGGGAGAAACCACATGATCCAGATGCAGACCAATCTGGATGTCGCTGACAACTCTGGCGCACGCCGAGTTCAGTGCATCAAGGTCCTGGGTGGTTCCAAGCGTAAATACGCCTCCGTCGGCGACATCATTGTCGTCTCGGTGAAGGAAGCCATCCCGCGCGGCCGCGTAAAGAAAGGTGACGTCCGCAAGGCCGTCGTCGTACGCACCGCCAAGGAAGTCCGTCGCGAAGACGGCACCGCGATCCGTTTCGATCGCAACGCCGCCGTCATCCTGAACAACAACAACGAGCCCATTGGTACCCGTATCTTTGGCCCCGTTGTTCGTGAACTGCGCGCGAAGAACTTCATGAAAATCATCTCGCTGGCTCCGGAGGTGCTGTAATCATGGCTGCTAAACTCCGCAAAGGCGACAAGGTCGTCGTGCTGGCCGGCAAGGACAAGGGCAAAGAGGGGACTATCACCTCGGTTGACCCCAAAGCCGGTAAAGCTGTTGTCGATGGTATCAACATCGCCATCCGCCACACCCGCCAGTCGCAAACCTCGCAAGGTGGTCGCCTGCCTCAGGCAAACCCGATCGAGCTGTCGAACCTGGCACTGCTGGATAAGAACGGCAAAGCAACCCGCGTTGGCTTCCGTATGGAAGGTGACAAGAAGGTGCGTTTCGCCAAGACCACAGGGGACGTGATCGATGCTTGATAACGCAACCTACACCCCGCGCCTGAAAGCGCAGTACGCCGAGACCATCCGTGCCGCTCTGAAAGAAGAGTTCGGCTACAAGAACGACATGCAGCTGCCCAAGCTGGAAAAAATCGTTCTGAACATCGGTTGTGGTGCTGAGGCCGTCAAAGACTCGAAGAAAGCGAAAGCTGCTGTCGAGGATCTGACTGCGATTGCCGGTCAACAGGCCGTTGCAACCAAGGCGAAGAAATCGATCGCGGGTTTCCGCGTCCGGGAAGACATGCCGCTGGGTGCGAAAGTGACCCTGCGCGGTGACCGGATGTACGAATTCCTGGATCGTCTGATCACGATCGCGATGCCGCGTATTCGTGACTTCCGCGGTGTTAAGCCTTCTTTCGACGGTCGTGGCAACTTTGCCATGGGCATGAAAGAGCACATCGTGTTCCCGGAAATCGACTTCGACAAGGTCGACGAGGTCTGGGGCCTGGATATCGTAATTGCCACCACAGCGAAAACCGACGCTGAAGCAAAGGCACTGTTGAAAGCATTCAACATGCCGTTCAACGCGTAAGCGCCGGGAGGATTGAGACATGGCTAAGAAAGCAATGATCGAACGCGAGAAGAAGCGCGAACGCCTGGTGGCCAAATATGCCGCAAAGCGTGCCGAGCTGAAAGAAATCGCGAATGACGAGAGCAAGCCGATGGAAGAGCGCTTCAAGGCGCGTCTGAAACTGGCGAAACTGCCGCGCAACAGCTCGGCTACCCGTCTGCACAACCGTTGTCAGCTGACCGGTCGTCCCCACGCTTACTATCGTAAGCTGAAGGTCAGCCGTATCGCGCTGCGCGAGCTGGGTTCTGCTGGTCAGATCCCCGGCATGGTGAAATCGAGCTGGTAAGGGAGACATAGATATGAATGATCCTATCGGCGATATGCTCACCCGTATCCGCAACGCGCAAATGCGCGGCAAGTCCACCGTTTCCACTCCGGCGTCGAAGCTGCGTGTTTGGGTTCTGGACGTGCTGGCGGACGAAGGCTACATCCGTGGCTATGAAAAGACGACCGGTGAAAACGGTCATCCGGCCATCGAAATCAGCCTGAAATACTACGAAGGCACCCCTGTCATTCGCGAACTGAAGCGGGTTTCGAAACCCGGTCGCCGCGTATACATGGGCGTCAATGACATCCCGCAGGTCCGTCAGGGTCTGGGCGTGTCGATTGTCAGCACTCCGAAAGGTGTGATGTCGGACGCAAACGCTCGCTCCAACAATGTTGGCGGCGAAGTGCTCTGCACCGTCTTCTAAGGAGGTCTGCAATGTCTCGTATTGGTAAAAAACCGGTCGAGCTGCCCAGCGGCGTAACCGCCTCTGTGTCGGGTCAGACCATCGAAGTCAAAGGTCCGAAAGGCACCCGAAGCTTCACCGCCACCGACGACGTAACGCTGTCGGTTGAAGACAACGTGGTCAAGATCGACCCTCGTGGCATGTCCAAGCGTGCCCGCCAGCAGTGGGGCATGAGCCGCACCATGGTTGCCAACCTGGTAACCGGTGTGACCACAGGCTTCAAAAAAGAACTGGAGATCCAGGGTGTTGGTTACCGGGCGCAGATGCAGGGCAACACCCTGAAGCTGAACCTGGGCTATAGCCACGATGTTGATTTCACAGCTCCGGAAGGTGTCACCATCACCGCACCGAAGCAGACCGAGATCGTTGTGGAAGGTATCGACCAGCAGCTGGTGGGCGAAACCGCGGCCAAAATCCGCGAGTGGCGCCGCCCCGAGCCGTACAAAGGCAAGGGCATCCGCTATAAGGGCGAGTTCATCTTCCGCAAGGAAGGCAAGAAGAAGTAAGGACGCAGACAATGGCAAACAGCAAAAGAACCCTGTTTCTGAAGCGCCGCCTGCGCGTTCGGAACAAACTTCGCAAGGTCAACGCGGGTCGTCCGCGTCTGTCCGTACACCGTTCGAACAAGAACATCTCTGTTCAGCTGATCGACGACGTACGTGGCGTGACCCTGGCCTCGGCCTCGACCCTGGAAAAAGACCTGGGTGTTGTTGGCAAGAACAACGTCGAAGCGGCCACAAAAGTGGGCGCGGCCATCGCCGAGCGTGCCAAGAAGGCAGGCGTCGAAGAGGCCTATTTCGATCGTGGCGGCTTCCTGTTCCACGGCAAAGTGAAGGCTGTCGCCGACGCTGCGCGTGAAGGTGGCCTGAAGATCTGATGGTGCGCCGGGCTGAAGCCCGGCCTACCTGATCGACGCCGTAGGCCGGGCTTCAGCCCGGCACCGGCACTTTGAAGGCGGGTCCGCCCGCCTCGATGATCGGGGAGCCCGAGAATGTCATTCACGGGTTCACTTCGATTGAGCAATTGGCGCCGCAAGCGCCTCTAGAGGAAAAGGGATGCCAAATGGCAGAACGTGAAAACCGTCGGGGCCGTGGCCGCGACCGTGAAGAAACGCCGGAATTTGCAGATCGCCTGGTCGCAATCAACCGCGTGTCGAAAACCGTAAAAGGTGGTAAGCGCTTTGGCTTCGCCGCTCTGGTGGTTGTCGGCGATCAGAAAGGCCGCGTCGGCTTTGGCAAGGGTAAAGCGAAAGAAGTACCTGAAGCCATCCGCAAGGCGACTGAGCAAGCCAAGCGTCAGATGATCCGCGTACAGCTGCGCGAAGGTCGGACCCTGCACCACGACATCGAGGGCCGTCACGGCGCCGGTAAAGTGGTTATGCGCGCCGCGCCTGAAGGTACCGGTATCATCGCCGGTGGTCCGATGCGTGCCGTGTTCGAAATGCTGGGCGTCAAGGATGTTGTGTCCAAGTCGCTGGGCTCGCAGAACCCCTACAACATGATCCGCGCCACCATCGACGGCCTGCAGAAAGAGCAGAGCCCGCGTTCGGTTGCCGCACGTCGTGGCAAAAAGGTTGCTGACATCCTGCCCAAGCGGGACGACGCACCGGCTGCTGCTGAAGCAGAAGCATAAGGAGAGCACGTCATGGCAAAAACCATCGTCGTCAAACAGGTCGGTTCGCCGATCCGCCGCCCCGCAGAACAGCGCGCAACCCTGATCGGCCTGGGCCTGAACAAGATGCACAGAACCCGTGAGCTGGAGGATACTCCCTCGGTGCGCGGTATGATCCGCAAGATCCCGCATCTGGTAGAGATCATCGAAGAGCGCGGTTAAGCCCGCAGCTTCGAAGACTTAGAAACGCCTCCGACCTCGGTCGGGGGCGTTTTTTGCTTAATGGCTTGCCTGTCGGTGCCGTGAACTGATCCTCCGTCAATTCACCTTGAGCGCATGCCGCCTATGACTCGACGCATATAGTTCATGAATTGTGCGCGCTCAGGGTCATTCAAGACCTGTAATGCATCAGCATTCACGTTCTGAGCTGCCTCGTAGGCGCTGTTGCGAAGTGCTGCGGCCTTCTCGGTCAACCAAATCAATTGAGCCCTGGCGTCAGCAGGGTTCTTCGTTCTTTTGATCAAGCCATCACGTTCCATACGGTTAAGCGTGTTGGCCAATGTCGCCTGTTCGACGTCAATTTTGGTCAGCAGATCCTTTTGCGTCACACCGTCTTTGAGCCAGAGTTCCAGCAAGATTGGGAATTGCCCGACGACGATGCCAAAGGGCGCAATGCGTTGCTGCAACTCTTTTGCGAACAATCGTGCCATGTGGTTAACCAGATACCCGGCCGAGTTTTCTTTTTCGAAGTCCATGTCCTGGATTTACACTTGAATAGCATGCTATGCAATTTTATATAGCTTGCTATATTTCAGAATCGAAGGGAACCGAAATGGCTCGTATCAAAGAGTTGGACACGATCGTCACGCTGGCAGATCAGATGCAGACCGAGGAAGGACCGGTGGTGCTGATCAACCTGTTTACGGTGGACGCCGAAGACGAAAAGGCGCTGCTTCGGGCATGGGCGCATGATGCGGATATCATGAAATCGCAACCGGGATATATCTCGACCCAGCTCCATCAGGGTATCGCGGGCAGTTCGACCTTTGTGAACTACGCGATCTGGCAGAACGTGCAAAGCTTTCGCGACGCATTCACTCATCCCGAGTTCCAGCGTCGGATCGCGGACTATCCAGCAAGCGCAGTGGCCCGGCCACATCTTCTTCGCAAGCTCGCAGTCGAAAACCACTGCGTCGCCTGACCCTCATTTGGGAGTAGCAACATGTTAAGAACCATCCACCCCATCGCCGGAGTAGTAGGCTTTCTTACGATCCTCGTATTCTGGACATCCACTTTGTACAGTGAGTTATTTGCAAACCATGAGACCGTCGCGGCAGTAAAGTCCATGATCGTCAGCGGGCTCTTTGTTCTGGTGCCTGCAATGGTGATTGTCGGTGCATCCGGGGCGACACTTGGGCGTCGTCGAAAAGATGCCCCTGCGCTCGCCAAAAAGAAACGGATGCCGATCATTGCTATGAACGGGCTCATCGTCCTTGTTCCAGCCGCCGTCTACCTGAGCGCAAAGGCAAACGCGGGTTCGTTTGATACCAGCTTCTATATTGTACAGATCATCGAACTGATTGCCGGGGCGACCAATCTGACACTGATGGGGCTGAGCATACGTGATGGTCGGGCGATGGCCGCCCGCAAAAAAACGCGCGAAAGAAATGAAAGCGGCGTGTGATTGACGTGGCCCACGACATGTATAGCCATTCAATAGATGCATATCGGCTAGACCAAAATCTGCGTTGTTAGCGATAGCAAACGCTCCTATCTCTGCCTTGTCCAATGAAGGAACTCAAAAGGAAACGTCAGGGAATACGCCCTGATACGAGAAAGGAATACAGAGATGACAACTGCAACACTGACCCATACCGGCTTCAACTTCGGCACCCGGATCGCTGACATGATCACACGGATCAAAACAGCCCGCGCACGTGCTGCTGAGTATCAGCGCACCTATACCGAGTTGCAGCGTCTGAGCAACCGTGAGCTGGACGATATCGGCATCCGCCGCTGCGACATCGCAGATATCGCACACCGGCACGTATATTGCTCGTAACCACTCATACAATTGAACCGACCCAAAGGCGCCTTACGGCGCCTTTTCTATGTTCAGTGCAGGCCCTGCCCCGCGAGCAGGCCGCTCAGCGGCCGCCAGAGGGTGCGATAGCTGTTGATGGGCTACCAATATGCCGGTGACGCCAGAATCGTCCTGAGCGGCCGCTGGAGGACGTGTGACCGCCCTGCCCCGACGCGCAAACCCAGAGCTTTGACGTCTGAAACGAAATCGGCCCCGGAGGAGTGATCCACCGGGGCCGAAAAGTGTCGCTGTAAGCGTTGGATCAGAGACCGGTGCTTACGTCGATTGTGTTACCCTCTTCCAGGGTCACATATGCTTTCTTGACGTCTTTCCGACGGCCCAGCTGGCCGCGGAACCGCTTGACCTTGCCTTTGGTCACGGTGGTGTTCACCGCCTTGACCTTCACACCAAACAGTGCCTCAACGGCCTCTTTGATCTGCGGCTTGTTGCTTTCGATCGCCACTTCAAAGACAACCGCGCCATTTTCGGACGCCATGGTCGACTTTTCGGTGATGATCGGCTTGCGGATCACGTCGTAGTGTTCTGCCTTCGCGCTCATTTCAGACGAGCCTCCAGTGCTTCGACAGCCGCTTTGGTGAGCACCAGGGTGTCACGCTTGAGGATGTCATAAACGTTTGCACCCATCGACGGCAGGATATCCAGACCTTCGATGTTGCGCGACGCCTTCAGGAACCCTTCGTTCACGGTCGCGCCGTCGATGACCAGAGCGCGTTTCCAGCCCAGGTTTGCAACCTGTTTGGCCAGTGCGGCGGTCTTGCCTTCGGCTTCGGCGTTCTCGATCACAACCAGTTCACCTGCTTTGGCTTTGGCCGACAGAGCGTGGCGCAGGCCAAGCTTGCGGAACTTTTTCGGCAGGTCGTGGCCGTGCGAACGAGGGGTCGGGCCCTTGTAGATACCACCCTTGCGGAAGATCGGTGCGTTACGGTCACCATGGCGTGCGCCACCGGTGCCCTTCTGGCGGTAGATCTTCTTGGTCGAGTAGCTGGTTTCCGAGCGGGTCTTGACCTTGTGGGTGCCGGCCTGCGCGTTGTTACGCTGCCAACGGACCACACGGTGCAGGATGTCCGCGCGCGGCTCGAGGCCGAACAGGTCTGCATCCAGCTCGATGTCGCCGGCCTTGCCGCCGTCCAGTTTGATTACATCAAGTTTCATGCTTCACCACCTTCCGCGGATACTTCTTCCGCAGGTGCTTCGGTTGCAGCCGATTTCACAGCAGCCGGGAAAGGCAGGCCTTCCGGTGCTTTCTTCTTCACGGCGTCCTTGACGGTGACCCAGCCCGATTTCGGTCCGGGAACGGCGCCTTTGATGAAGACCAGACCACGGTCGGCGTCGGTTTTGACAACCTCGAGGTTCTGGGTGGTAACACGGGCAGCACCCATGTGACCGGCCATCTTCTTGCCTTTGAACACCTTGCCCGGGTCCTGACACTGACCGGTCGAACCGTGCGAACGGTGGCTGATCGACACACCGTGCGAGGCGCGCAGACCACCGAAGTTGTGGCGCTTCATCGCACCGGCAAAGCCTTTACCGATCGAGGTGCCCGAAACGTCAACCTTCTGACCAGCCAGGAAGTGTTCTGCCGAGATTTCGGCGCCCACTTCGATCAGGCCATCTTCGGAGACGCGGAACTCGGCCAGCTTGCGCTTGGGCTCGACCTTGGCAGCGGCATAGTGGCCGCGCATGGCCTTCGAGGTGCGTTTTGCCTTGGCAGCACCAGCGCCCAGCTGAACGGCGGTGTAGCCGTCTTTTTCAGCGGTCCGCTGTGCAACAACCTGCAGGTTGTCCAGGTGAAGAACGGTCACAGGGATCTGCTTGCCGTCTTCCATGAACAGGCGGGTCATGCCAACTTTTTTTGCGATAATACCAGAGCGCATATTCTATACCCTCCGATCTTACGACTGCAGCTTGATCTCGACGTCCACACCAGCAGCCAGGTCGAGCTTCATCAGCGCGTCCACGGTCTGGGGGGTCGGATCAACGATGTCGAGCAGACGCTTGTGCGTGCGGATCTCGAACTGGTCGCGGGATTTCTTGTCAACGTGAGGGCCACGGAGAACCGTGAACTTCTCGATCTTGTTCGGCAGCGGGATCGGGCCGCGCACATTCGCGCCGGTCCGCTTGGCAGTGTTGACGATCTCTTGCGTGCTGGCATCCAGAACGCGATAGTCAAATGCCTTCAGCCGAATACGGATATTTTGGCTTTGCATAATAACAGCCTTTTGTCAGGCGTTGGGGTTGAGAGGAGGACAGACGCGCATCGCCAACCCTCATCGAACCCAAAAGGCGGGAATCACCCCGCCTTGACGTTCTTGTTGAGAACTCGCGCGTATTAGTGGGGTTGGCGGGGTTTGGCAAGGGGGTAAGTGAAACCTACCTCCTACTTCATTTGTGTTGAGGTCTTAGTCTGTGCGCAACGGAATATCTGACGAAACCACCTTTTCTCGATGCTCAGTCACGTTGGCCTGTTCCAACACGTGCCGGAATGCCTCAGCACTTACATAGGGGTACTCTGTAGGCCCGATAATGACTCGATCCAACAAACTTGGCACATCAGCACCAAACAAGCCAACTTCTGGATCATGTTTCAAAGGCAGAACATAGACAATTTGTGGAACACCGCCCAGCACTTCGACACGCCTTTCCATAGCGGCGCTGTGCTCTTCATTTGGCCGGTAGAAGAGGCGCCATTCCCGCTCTTCAGAAAACCCAGGGTGCTTTGTCACGATCGCAGTATGAAACAACATATGGTGAATGTAAGTGACGAGTGTATCTTGCCCCAATGACTGCAAGTACTTGCGGTTTATTAGTATAGCGTCCGTGATTTGATCCAGCCGTGCCTTATACGCATCTTCAGAAAGATACATCACAGGCGCAGAGTAGACCGCCAACTTATCAGTAAACGCCATCATTGGAGCATTATTTACGACAAGTGCTGTATCGCCGTAGGCACGCCACATTGACAGCCGACCACTCTTGTCCTCATCCTCACTGTGCTCAGAGATGCATGCGATGTAGGTTTCTAACTCCCAATCATGCATCCAACCTTGCAAGCGTTTATCAACAAGACTGATCGTTCCCTCAAATATATCCTCGACAGCCTCCCTAAAACGTTCTCCAGCCTCTCCCGAAAAGACTTTTTGTATTAGATCAATACCATATGATATTTCCGAAAAGTCGTTCATTACGGTCGCATTACGGAACCAAAGCTCCTTATTGCTGATGACTTTCAGAGCTGTATCTGCGTTCGTATAGTAGGCGAAACGACGTTTCTCCTCAGCTACTTCGACCATCCTTTCGGGGTAACCGGGTTGGAATATCGCCCAGAATTTTCGAGTGGCGTCATCAACTTCGATCAATTTACCAAATTCCTTCATTCTCCAAAGTTGCTAGGAAACTAATCGTTGGCGGTTAGGGCGCAAGACACAATCAGTCTCAGTCGAACGACAAGAAAAAGGCCGCCCCGGTGTGGGAGCGGCCTTCTTTAGTTCAACCGAGTAGGCTCTCATTGCTCTTTCAGAGCAACTGCCGCCCACCGCTTTCCAAAATTATTCAATAATTTTGGAAACAACGCCGGCGCCGACGGTGCGGCCGCCTTCGCGGATGGCGAAACGCAGGCCGTTTTCCATCGCGATCGGGGCGATCAG
>NZ_JBXWTH010000086.1:0-1925 GCF_059613825.1 Ruegeria sp. SATB027 | reverse complement strand
AACACCCCTATGAAGATGACGACGGAAGAGGCCTTTGTTAAGGTTTTGCAGATGCATGGTATTGAACATGCGTTTGGGATCATTGGCTCTGCGATGATGCCGATTTCGGATCTGTTTCCGAAGGCTGGGATCATGTTCTGGGACTGTGCGCATGAGGGCAGCGCGGGGATGATGGCGGATGGCTACACCCGCGCGACCGGCAAGATGTCGATGATGATCGCGCAGAACGGCCCGGGCATCACCAACTTTGTGACCGCCGTCAAGACCGCCTACTGGAACCACACCCCGCTTCTGCTGGTGACCCCGCAGGCGGCCAACAAGACCATCGGTCAGGGGGGCTTTCAGGAAGTCGAGCAGATGAAGCTGTTCGAGGACATGGTCGCCTATCAGGAAGAGGTCCGCGACCCGACCCGCGTCTGCGAGGTTCTGAACCGTGTGATCATGCAGGCCAAGCGCGCCAGCGCCCCGGCCCAGCTGAACATCCCGCGCGACATGTGGACCCAGGTTGTCGATATCGACCTGCCCGCCATTGTCGAGTTCGAGCGCCCCTCGGGTGGCGAAACCGCCGTGGCTCAGGCGGCCGAGCTGCTGTCGAACGCCAGGAACCCTGTCATTCTGAACGGCGCCGGTGTGGTTCTGGCCGAAGGCGGCATCGAGGCGTCGAAAGCGCTGGCCGAGCGTCTGGATGCGCCGGTCTGCGTCGGCTACCAGCACAATGACGCCTTCCCGGGCAGCCACCCGCTGTTTGCCGGTCCGCTGGGCTATAACGGTTCGAAAGCGGGGATGGAGCTGATCAGCGAGGCGGATGTTGTCCTGTGCCTCGGCACCCGTCTGAACCCGTTCTCGACCCTGCCGGGCTATGGCATCAACTACTGGCCCGCGGATGCCAAGATCATCCAGGTTGACATCAACCCCGACCGTATCGGCCTGACCAAAGCGGTCAGCGTCGGCATCATCGGCGACGCCGCCAAGGTGGCAAAGGGCATTCTGGCCCAGCTGAGCGACACCGCCGGCGACGAAGGCCGCAAGGAGCGCAAAGAGCGCATCGCGCAGAAGAAATCGGCCTGGGCGCAGGAACTGACCTCGATGACCCATGAGGATGACGATCCGGGCACCACCTGGAACCAGCGCGCCCGCGCGGCCAAGCCCGACTGGATGAGCCCGCGCATGGCGTGGCGCGCCATTCAGGCGGCGCTGCCGAAAGAGGCGATCATCAGCTCGGACATCGGCAACAACTGCGCCATCGGCAACGCCTATCCGTCGTTTGAAGAGGGTCGCAAATACCTGGCGCCGGGCCTGTTCGGCCCCTGCGGCTATGGCCTGCCCGCCGTCGTTGGTGCCAAGATCGGCTGCCCGGATGTTCCGGTTGTGGGCTTTGCCGGCGACGGCGCCTTTGGCATCGCGGTGAACGAGTTGACCGCGATTGGCCGCGAGGAATGGCCCGCCGTGACCCAGATCGTGTTCCGCAACTACCAGTGGGGCGCGGAAAAGCGCAACTCGACCCTGTGGTTCGACGACAACTTCGTGGGCACCGAGCTGGACACCAAGGTGTCTTATGCCGGTATCGCGCAGGCCTGTGGCCTGAAAGGCGTTGTCGCCCGCACCCAGGACGAGCTGACCGCGGCGCTGAACCAGGCGATCGAGGACCAGAAGAACGGCATCACCACGCTGATCGAGGCCCTGATCAACCAGGAGCTTGGCGAGCCTTTCCGCCGCGACGCGATGAAAAAACCCGTCGCAGTCGCCGGCATCAGCGCCGATGACATGAAGGCGCAGGGCGCTTAACCCCAGGACGAGGCCGGAGCACATGACCCTGACACCCGTCGAGCTGTTGCGGCAAAACGCTCCGGCCACCCGTCCCATAATCGCCCTCAGCGAAGGCAACGACCCCCGCATCACAAAAGGGGCCATCAACGCGCAGAGGG
>NZ_JBXWTH010000085.1:0-7768 GCF_059613825.1 Ruegeria sp. SATB027 | reverse complement strand
ATCTGGCTCGTCACCAGGTCCCGAAAGTGGGGAAAATTACTTCGGTACTTCTGGGGATTTTTACTTCGGCATTGACACACGTAAGTGCGCCTCCGAACTTCATGGGCATGTAATCTCGCAAGAAGGCGTCCATCTCTTCCGGCGTTTTTGGCTCGGGATGCTCTTTCAGAATGCCGGCTTCAGACGGGGCCACCGTTGTGGCTTCGAGCGAAAACTCGACCCCCAACCCACGGCACTTGAAATCGGGTGCCTCCAACTGCTCGACTTCAAGGCCAAACTCCCGCAGCGCTGCCCAGAGAAACAACTCCCAAAGCCGTTGATCAAACCCGTTGGTTTGGAACTCGCGCACAAAGTGGGGATCCTTCGGCGCAAGCCAAAGCGCCAGTTCGGAGATAACTTTTCGCGCCGGTGCTCTGCCCGGTTCATCGGCCAGGAGTCGGAAGTATGGGTGGATTTTGGCTGGGTCGAGACCGGGTGGAACGTCGAAAGGATCAAGTGGGCTATTGGTTTCGTCGCCCTGCTCGCCAAACTCTGCAACCTCGCCCTTTTCGATGACTTGCATCATTGCGACACGAAGTTGGGTCTCGGCGTATTCCTGGCTTCGGAAGTTGATGCCGAGGTCAGCGCAGCGAAATCTGCCAATCTTGTCCCGAGCGAGGATCATCCAGAGGTAGTCGTCATCACTAGTGTCTCGGGCGACAAGTCCCAGAAGCGCCTCGTCTTCTGACGCCCACCAGGATCGTTCTTCCGCCATAACAGGAGCAAGAACATTCCGCGTTCCAGTCGTGTAGAGGTTGAAGCGGGCTCTGGCGATCGGCTGTGCAAATCCAGCCGCCTGTCGCTCACGTTCCTTACGTCGTTTCGCTTCGCCCATCTCGCTGTCCCGATTTTCAGTTTCATGCTCGAAATGGGTCTGATCAAAAGCAGTTGCAAGCGAGATCCGACGCGCAAACTTATCTCGACGCATTCAAATTTGCAGCCTAAGCCAAGCCAATGCTCCAATTTGGTGTTGCACGGAGTGCTGGTCGCAGGTCCCGGACCCAAATATAAAGCGCGTGCGCCAGAAATCTCCCCTGTCCTAGCGGCCATTCCTCGCGAGACAGATTTCTGGCCCCCTGCCCTTCTCCGCTGCGCTGCGCCTGCGGTTTGTTTGGGCTCGATGCCCTGCCCTCCGACCATCATTGCAACACCAGAAAAGGAGCAAAGCAATGACCACCAACTGCATCAGATTTGAAAGTGCCAAGATCGAAGAGGCAAAGGGCGTCGGATCAATCTCTACCCTGACATTCGATATCGACATCACCGTCGAGCCGGCCACAAGCGATAATCCGATGGCCCCAACGCACCGTGTCCTCGGCTGATCGCCGCGTGGCCGCTTGGTTGAATGCGGCGGTATCTGGAAGAAGCAAAACCGTGACACCGGGGCGGGCTACTTCACCCTGAGCATCCGGGACTTCGGCTTCAACGCCAATCTCGGCAAGGCCGCACACCAGGATGATGACACGGTTCAGGCGGTAATCCCCTGGGGTCCACGAGAGGCTGCTTGAGGCATTTAGCTGGCCGGTTTTCCGGCCAGCACTTTTCCCAAGCGGGCAATTTTGCACGCGTGCAAAAACCCAAACTGACGGCCAGTTGCTGTTCGATTTTCTTTCTGGTGCGGCCCATATTGTGCGCCAAAAATCCCGTAGGCGTACAATATATGTACATTTCGCCAAAAACCGTGCTATTAACCTCTGGAAGCGATTCCAAGAGAGAATCGAAAGAGAGCGGTGATATGGGCGGCAGTTTAGAACAATTTCTCCAGGAGCTCGAACGAGGCCTTGGTCGGACGATGGTCTCGGTCAACAAAGAGCTCACGATGAGGGAGCGAATTAAGCGTTCCTGGTCAATGCGTCAGTGTGCTCGATTCTTGAACATAAGTCATCAGCATCTGACGAAGTTCGCCAAGGACAACGAGGATTTCCCAGAGGGCAAACGTGTTGGGCGAGAGCGAGTCTTCACTCTTGCCGAGTTGATGCATATCCGGGCCTTGATGGCTGCGTCTGCCAAGAGACCTGAGCATTTCCTCGCATGGCGAAAGCCCGACGACCCTTTGCCTGTCATCTCGTTCGCAAGTCAGAAAGGTGGGACTGCGAAATCACTGAGTGCGGCCCATTTTGCGCAGTATCTGAGTCTGAACTACGGAATGCGGGTTGGCGTTATGGACGCAGACCCGCAGAGCACCATAACACTCTATTTTGTCGGCGGTGAAGAAATGCCTTCGCTGCCTGATGATGAGACGCCGACGATGGTGGATTTTGCGGGATTGTTTCAAACTGACGAGGCCATTCCCTACACCGACTACGATGCGGAAACTCTAGACGGTTTCTTCAAGAAGACGTCTTGGCCGGGTGTGAGGTTGGTTCCAGCCCATGGGGAAACATCAGAAGGTGAAATACAAATCGCCCGACTGTTGCGGGCTGGCACGCCCGAGAAGCGCTTTTATCGGTTTCTGAGGGACTCTATTGATCGGTGGAAAGAAGGGCATCCGCCAGTAACCCGGCCAAACGAGCTTGTGAACAACGGCAAGGTTGATCAAGAAAAGCTAAATCGAGCCCTGAACGAAACGTTGGACTGTATCATCATTGACTATCAGCCTGCGCTGACACTGTTCCAATTGAACAACGTCATGGCTTCTACGTCGTTGATTATTCCCCAGACAATGAAGGGTTTCGACATCGCGACTTTGTCCACATTCGTGACGGGCCTCCTCACGATGCTGCGCCATATCTTCGCGACGGATCGTATCGATATGGGCGGAGCGGCGCATATGCTGTTGCCAACCATTGTTCAGCGGACAAATGAGCAGGATCTTACTCACGTGGGCAACCTCCTTGAAAACTGTCCCGACGAAGTCCTTCCGGTATTCTATCTCCGCTCAGATGCCATTTCGAACGCCTCTGACGTCTATCAGTCGGTCTATGAGTACGACCCCGATACGCCTGGCAAGCGCAAGGGTATCAATCGCTTCATTGAAAACGCTGACGCTGTGAACGATGCGATCGTTTCGCGTCTTTGGCCTGGGCTCGAGCGCGGATACGCGGATGAATGGATGCAGAAATTCTACGACTTTGAGGAGGAAACCGGATGAAAAGAACTCTGAGCAGTTCGGTCCTCAAGAAGAGAGCCGTGCGTTCCGATGTCGATGCGGCGGCTGTTTCTGAGGCCGAAACGACCGAACAGATTTCTGGAGATAACGCCAAGCTCGTTGGCGGGGTCAAACCCCGGTTGGGCGGTTCCGGCAGTGCCTGGAAAGCCGGCGCTTTGTCGGATGCGAGTCAAATCCTCCAGGTCGAACGCACTCAGGTTGTCGAACGAATTCTGTCCGGCCGTCATGAGCTTCGGATCGATCCATCTCAGATTGTTGATGTGATTGGATCAGATCGTCGTGAAGATTGGCGCGACCAAGAAGCATTTAAAAGACTTAAGGAGAGCATAGCGAAGAATGGGCAAGACACGCCCATTCACGTTTGGCCAGCGGATCCGGACTGGCGCCCAGATGAGCGCGAACCCGAGAATGTCGACGGGGTAACCTTCCATTTGATTGTGGGACGTAGACGCCATGCAATCCTTCAGTCACTGGGCCTACCAGTTCGGGCCTTACTCGTTCCGCAATCAAATCGTGGGTCTCGCGAGGAACAGTTTGAAATGCTGTTCATGCGATTTCGGGAAAATGAGGAACGCGAAAACCTGAGCGCGTTCGAGCGACTTGTATCCATTGGGGAGATGTTTGAGCAGCTTCAGGATGCAACGCCAGATGAGAAATTGACGGCGACCGAATTTGCTATGCGTGTCGGAGTTCATAACAGTGCAGTTTCACGCGGCCGTGCAGTTTTTGCGGCCAGGGACGAGATTTTGCACGCGTGCAAAAACGTCTACGATCTCAGCCATCGTGATCTCGAAAAGGTTCTCAATGACTTGTCTAGCAAGGCTGCCAAGCCTGCGAAAAAGAAATCAACGAAACCCAAATTGCTCACAGTGCATCGAAAGATCGGTTCTCGGAAACTTAGTGTTACTGGGCAGGGCGGGAAGCTCTCTGTTGCTGCCACTGGGCTCGCGTTGGATGAGGATGTCCTCAACGGATTGGGCGATGTCATCGCTGAGTATTTGGAGAAACATGGATCGAAGTAAGAGGCAGGAGCCGCGGAGACGGTCATCTTCGATCAAACCGAGGTAAGAAACAGGAGCGCGTATGCTTTGAGATAACGGCAAAAGAAAAGCCCCCAAGCTGAGGGCCTGAGAGCTAATCAAGAATAGTTTGGTCGCTATTAAGATAGTTCTCCGGCGAATCACTGTCAATGACGAACGCTCCTGAGCGAACGGGTTTCTTTTGCCTGCTATCGAGCAGAGGAGGCGAAAACATCTCATGAAACATTCTGGTTGGCGCAAGCCGACACCGGGTCTTGGCATTGCAGAGCAACTTGCCCAATCCGGTGAACGATTAGCTGTACCCAAAACCCAAGCTTTCGTAGCAGTGAAGCGCGTGGGTGCTCATATCGGCCTCAAGGCCGGCGATATGCTTCTCCTCGATACTCTGGGAGCTTTCACACAGGCCCAAGACTGGGAGGAGGGGCAGCGCCCGATCGTTTGGGCGTCCAACTCGTACCTGATGGAACGGACGGGCTTTTCGCTGTCGGCGCTCAAGCGACATGCACGGCGCCTGGCCGAGATCGGTGTGATCTCCTTTAAGGACAGCGCCAACGGCAAGCGTTGGGGCTGTAGGGACGCTGACGGGCGCATCATCGAGGCCTACGGCTTCGATCTGTCCCCGCTGTCAGCACGCGTTGAAGAATTCGAGCTGCTCCAGGCCGAATTGCAGGCCGAGCGCGAGCTCTGTCAGCGCCTGAAGCGCCAGATTACGGTTGCACGCCGTATGATCCGCGCCCGGATCGAAGCGGCCTTCAGCAGCTCGCTGAGAGGGCCCTGGGAGCATCTTTCGGAGCTGTTTGAGGATCTCCTGGGCAGACTGCCGCGTCGAAACACCGCCTCTGAGGTGCTTGAGCGGCTCCTGGCATGGTTCAAAGAGCTTCAGGAGAGCGTCGAGACGACTTACCTCAAGGCAGTTCGGGCAGAAGAGTTTGTGGAAAACACCGCCGGAACTACTAAACAAGTCGGTGAAAAGACTCAAGAAATGAACCCCAGGGAGGTCAATTCTGAACCTCATATACTAATTACAACCCAACTTAATCCTGTAACTAGTAATCGCTCAGAATCTGAGCAAGCGGTGGGCGTGGTTCCCAATGCGCCACCGGAAGAGCAGGTGGATAGGGAGTTGGAAGACTGGGTTGCCGAGACACGCAAGAAACGCCGTGCAGCACTTGATTTGCCGACAGTGATGCAGGCCTGTCCTGAATTCGCGTCCTGGGCGCGCAATATGGGCGGATATCTGAAGGATTGGGGCGATCTGCACCGGGTTGCCGGGCAACTGAGACCGATGATTGGCGTCTCGGAGCATGCCTGGAACTACGCGCAAGACAGACTTGGGCCTCAAATCGCCGCGGCAGCGCTGGTTCTGACCTTCGATAAGCATTGTGCAGGCGAAGTGGCGTCTCCGGGCGGATATCTGCGTGGCATTGTCCAGAAAGCCGGGGCAGGGGAGTTGCATCTCGAGCGCAGTTTCTACGGTAGGCTCAGTGGGCAAGCGGCGTGACTGGGGCGTCACCGAACTTACTGAAGATGGGCTCTGACGGTCGGGATGTTGTTATGCGTAAGTTTGCTGAACAGTGAATATTGACTATTTTGCGAATATAGGAGAAAAACAGCTAAATCTGCTGAACAGTGAATATGGAAGAAATCGCGAATATAGAGCCGGAACTTCTGGAAAGCCTGAGCGATAGCTTTGAGGCAGTTCCCGATGCGCACTTGGGCGAAATCTCCTGGGAAGCGGGGGTTGGCAGCCGATTGCGTCCGGATGCAATTCTTGAAGCTGTCGTGGCAGGACGCGAAATTGCCTTTGTGGTGGAAACCCGAGGCGATGTGTTTCCGCGAGACGCAAGAGAGATTGTCTGGCAGCTCAAAAGACACCTGCGGGAGTTAGATAGCTCCAACCGTCAGTATGTTCCGATGATCCTCGCGCGATCAATTTCGGAAGGGGCTCGGAACTTTCTTCAAGGCGAGCAAGTTGCCTATCACGACCTGAGCGGATCGCTTTGTATCAGTGTCGATGAGACGTTTGTGTTGATCGAGAGACCGAAACCCAAGCGTGCCACGCGTCGCGCCATGAACGTGTTCAAAGGAACCCGTGCACAAGTCTTGCACGCCTTGTTCGATCGTCCAGGTGAATGGGTGACCGGCTCGGAAGTTGCCGAATATGCCGGTGTGTCTCCGGCCACCGTTTCCGAAACATTCAAGGATCTTGAGCGTCGTGACTGGCTGGATGTGAGAGGGGAGGGGCCTGCGAAACGGCGCAGGTTGATCCGGCCGGATGCCCTCCTAGATGCCTGGCGTGACAGCATTCTGGCAAGCCGTGCGTCGAGGCGGAGCAGATACTACGTTTCGCGGAAGAAACCCGAGGATTTGGCCCGCGAGATCAATGGTGCGAACTACTACGACGATTTTGATCTGGAGTTTACCGGGCAGTTCGCTGCACAGGCATATGCGCCGTTTCTTTCAAATGTCTCCGACCTGACGGTGCGGGTCTTTGGTAAGCGGGCGCACGATTGGCTCATTTCCACTTTGGGTGCCCGCGAAGTTTCAGAAGGTGCAAACCTGGTAGTGATTGAAGAAAAACCCACCAAAGGTCGGCACAGGATGCACGACGAGAGGGAACGTATGCTTGCCTCGCCGCTGCAAGTCTATCTCGACCTGCTGGAAGATCATGGCCGTTCCAAGGAAATGGCAGAGCATCTGCGGTCACAGAAACTGGTATGGCAATGAAGAAACCGACGGCCATTCAAGGCTACAACCAAACTGTCACCGAGGCCTGTGAGCGCGTTCTGGTCACGCTGATCCGCCATTTGGGACCGTGGCGCGACTCCATCTTTCTCGTGGGTGGCCTGACGCCACGATACCTCATCAAGGAACGCCCACCGGCGGTGCCTGTACATGCGGGAACCGGGGACGTTGATGTCGTTGTGGACATGAAACTGCTTGCTGATACCGAGGCCTACCGTACGCTTGAGGACAATATCAGGGCCATCGGGTTCAAGAGGTCGGAAAACAATCAGGGTAAAAAGCTCTCATGGCGCTGGCAGCAAGAGCTGGTCGACGGCACTGTACTGATACTCGAATTCCTGGCTGACGCCGGAGATGTGAGGGGTGGGGCGCTTCAGGAACTGCCCTCGGAAGGTGCGGTTTCGGCGATCCACATTCCGCATTCAGCGATGGTGCTGGATCACCATGAGACCGTGGATATCACAGCCGAACTGCTGGATAATGGTGGCGTCACAACCGAGACAATCCGGCATGCTGATATTGTCAGTTTCACCTGCCTCAAGGCGTTTGCTTTCGATCACCGGGCCGAACCCAAAGATGCGCATGACCTCTGCTATTGCCTTGAGCACTACAAGGGTGGAACGGAGGCTTTGCGTACTGCATTCGAAGCCGCACTGGCTGGCAAGCACGCTGAAACTGTCAAGGCGGCGATAGGTATCCTTGCGCGGCGGTTCTGTGATGGCGACGGTTTTGAGGGCTATCAGAAAGATGGTCCCGTCTGTCCGTCGTCAGATAATTTGGGACAGCGGAGCGGTTTTATGACTGGAGGCTCTGGCTCATCCTTGATTAAGTTTAT
>NZ_JBXWTH010000084.1:0-25144 GCF_059613825.1 Ruegeria sp. SATB027 | reverse complement strand
CCGGTGGACCAATAGTAATCCACTTCGAAGCCTTCAAAACCTCTGATCGGAGCGTCGAGCTCATTCATGCCAGATAATAACCTGATTGAGCAGGATTATCGGTTTATCAAGCGTCGCGTGCGGCACATGTGCGGGTTCAAATCGTTCGGGTCCGCATCGGCTATTCTGGACGGCATCGAGGTCGCAAACAGGATCCGAAAGCAGCAATTCCCCAACGCTACGACGTCGGGATTTCAGCTATTTGCAGAGATCGCAGGATAGGTGTGTCCGGTTAGTCGCTACTCTGGCCATTCCAAAAGTTTGCAACAGATCCAATTACATGCGCCCGGTGAGTATCTTGGCCAGATCGGGTTCAACCTTTCGGGTTTGTTCCAGATCCAGACTGTTTTTTACGTGAAGGAGATGGTGTTGGATGTTGTCTTCCGCGGATTTTGGATCACCACTCATGATCGCATCAATGATCGAAGCGTGCTCATCATCGGGGCACGAAGAGTCTCTGTTGGTTCCGAACAATGCCACGATCAGAGATGACCGGGTCACCAGCTCGCGGACAATGCGTGTGAGTACCGTATTGTTGTGGCATTTGGCCAGCTCCACATGAAACTCACCTGAGAGCCGAATAATCTCGGTTCGATCATTAGCTGCCCGAGCCTTATCTTCTTCTTTGACATGTGTCCGTAGTGCGTCGATTCCCAGGCTGCCGTTTTCATGTGCTAGTGTACGTACGATGCCAGACTCAATCATCAAGCGGGCCTCAAAAACCTCTCGAGCTTCGTCAGGGCTTGGACAGGCTATAAAAGCACCGCGGTTGGAATGAAGTTCAACAATGCCTTGGCTGCTCAATAACAACAATGCGCGGCGGACGCGCATGCGACCAACGCCAAAGGTCTCACATAAGGTTTGTTCACTCAATTTGGTTCGTGGAGCCAGCTTTTGTTCCATAACCGCGGAATAAATTCGATCGACGATCAATTGCTCATCCGGATCAGATTGGACGGTGTCGAGTTTTTGTTGGGCGTCTGTCATCTTGTTCCGATTTGGCTGGAATTCATGTTCGTTTTTATTAGACGCACGGCTTCCGAATGACAATATATTGAGCATTTGTTCACAATAACAACACTGCCGTTGATTAAAAAATGTTGACATAGATTGTTAACAAAGCTGAGCTTAACAGCATCACCGGGATTCGACCTGTGACTCAATAACCTTTGCAAGCGCACAAAAGAGGCGCCCAAACCTCAATAGGGAGGAAACAATGAAACGCAGAAATCTGATGAAATCATCGGCGGCCCTGGCGATGGCCATATCCGTTCTGGGCTCCACCGCCTGGGCGGAAAACCCGGTTCTTAAGATTGGCTTTGTTGGTGTGACTTCAGGTCCGGCAGCGGCCTGGGGCATCTCGAACCAGCGCTCGATGGAGGCGCGGGCTGACTGGATCAACGAATCCGGCGGCTACAAGATTGGTGATACCACATACGACATCGAAATCGTCTCGTTCGATGACCAGAAAGACCCCAAGCGCGCAATCGCAGGCATGGAGAAGATGGCGCAGGAAGGGATCCACTATGTGGTTGGTCCCAACGTGGATGACGGCGCAGCCGCCGTGCGCCCAGTTGCCGAAGCAAAAGGGATCATGTATTTCCCATATGCCTTCCCGAAAGAGCTTTATACCGCTCCGGCGTCCAATGCGGTTTTGGGCATGGTTGCGAACTATCAATCCGGCCCGGCGATTTACGAATACCTGCGCGACGAAAAAGGCGTAAAGAGCGTGGCCTTTGTTGCTGCCAACGAGTCTGATCCGCTGAGCCAGCGGGATGGAGGGATCGCAGCGGCAAATGCGCTGGGTCTTGAAGTTGTGTCTGACAACGTGACGTATCAGGTGGACACGACAGATTTTACCCCGGTTCTGACGCCTGTAATGCGCACGCAGCCTGATTTGCTGGTTCTGTCCGGCGTCTCGCCGGCCAATGCACCTCAGTTGATCCGGTCTGCGCGCGAACTGGGGTATCAGGGCATCATCTCGACCGAGACCGCGCAGGATGCGACGGTCCTGCGCGAAGGTGCGGGCGATCTGGCCAACGGGTTCATCTCGGTCGGCGGTGCATCGACGCCTGAAATCGCATCGGACGACATGAAGGAATTCGTCAAGCGTTACACTGATATGTTCGGCGAATATAACGATGAATCGAATACCAAGGTCTATGCGCTGGAGTATATTCTGGCGACTTTGAACGCCAACCCGGCGGGCATTGACGACGTCAAGGCGTTCCAGACCACGATGGACACGTTCGAAGCACCGAACCCTTTCATGAAAGGCGACGCCGTAATGCGGTACGTCGGAACAACCTCCTTCGGACAAAAGCGTCAGATTGCGGTCCCGCTGGTAGTGAATGTCTACCAGGACGGACAGTTTGAAACACTCTTTGTCGCTGAAGTCGACTGAGGCAGAACTCCCCACGACAAGGCGAAAGCCTAACGAGCCACTCAAACTCCCGGGCTGATGATCGGCCCGGGAAACCCGAACCTAACGCGGGACTATCATGGAACAGATACTAGCAAACGGCATCTATCTGGGCGCGCAATATGCGATGATCGCCTTGGGTCTGACGCTGATCTTTGCCCTGATGAACGTACTGAATTTTGCTCACGGACAGATGTACGTTCTCGGCGGCTTTGTGACCTACACCTTCTACGGACAACTTGGCTGGCCTTTCATCCTTGCGCTGCTGGCGTCCTGTATCACTCTGGCCGTGCTCGGCGCACTGATAGAACGGTTTCTGTTCGCCCCAGTCATACGACGGTCATCGCGCGAAGAAAGCACAATGCTGTTGGCGGCGGGACTGGCGTTTCTGTTTGACGCGGTCATCCTGCTGGTCTTTGGAGAAAAACAGCGCGGTGTGCCCAAGATCGTCAACGGGGTTTTCAACTGGGATTTCAAGTTGATCATGCCATATGACCGTATTTTGATCTGCGTGCTGGCTATTCTGTCGATCGTCACTTTCATCCTGTTTATGCAGTATTCTAAAACCGGCCGCGCCCTGCGTGCGCTGGCGCAGGACAGAACCGCGGCCCAACTGATGGGAGTCAATGTTGCGCGCTACTCCATGATTGGATTTGCATTGGGCGCAATGCTGGCTGGTCTGGTTGGCGGTCTGCTCGTGACTATTACCGGCGTCAATCTGGGTATGGGCGGACCGACCTCAATCAAGGCTTTCATGATGGTCATGATCGGCGGCGCAGGTGTGATTTCCGGCGCAATCGCAGGCGGTATCATCCTTGGCTTCATGGAAGCCATCGGTTTAGCGGTGCTCTCGCAATATGGCGATATCACCTATCTGCTGATCTTCGTCTCGCTGATGATTTTCCTGGCCATCCGCCCGCAGGGCCTGATGGGCAAACCGTGGGGATAACGCAGTGCCAAAATTTTCAATGATCCAATGGGCCGGTGTGGCGGTCTTCCTGCTGGCCATCTTCATCGCGGTTCCCGGCTTTGTCGCCGCCTCCGGACGGTCTGACCTGTACTACACGCTGACCTCGGTAGCGCTGCTGTCGATCGCCAGTGCCGGTGTCTGGCTGACCTTCTATATCGGCCGCATTAACATCGGGCAGGGCGCCTTTGCCCCGATCGGAGCTTATGTCTCGGCCATTCTGGTGACCAAGGCTGGCATTTCGTTCTGGCTGTCCCTGCCGCTTGCGGGCCTCTTTGCAGCCGGTGTGGCGGTTCTGATCGGTCTGCCGATCCTGCGGCTGCGGGGTGTGTATTTTGCAATGATCTCACTTGTGCTGACACAGGTCGTCACCCTGACTGCGCTGGCCTTGCCTGTCACCAATGGTGCCAAGGGCATCACCTCGATCCCGCTTCCGGGCGGGGTGTCGATCCTGGGTATCCCTCTGATACCCGATTTCGGAACACTGGAGAACCCAAGACTGGCCTTCTACTACACCGCCTGTGTTCTGATGGTCCTGACCTTTGCCGCCATGTACCGGCTGGTGAATTCGCGCCTTGGCCACCTTTGCCGCTCGATGCAGCAGAATGAGGAACTGGCCAGCTCCATAGGTGTGAACATCTCGTATATCCGGGTCATCGTCTTTGCCATCTCGTCCTTTCTGGGCGGCATTGGCGGTGCGATGTTCGGATCTATCGCGCAATCGGTTTATCCGTCCAGCTTTCAGGTCGCCGACAGTGTGAACTTCATGCTGAATTGCTTCCTCGGTGGTCTGGGATATGTGTTCGGCCCGATGTTGGGCACGCTGGTCCTGTATTTTGGCTGGGACCTGTTGTTCGAGTTGGGTCGTTTCCAGCTGCTGGCCTATTCCAGCTTGCTGATCATCCTGATGCTGTTCCTGCCCAACGGGCTGCTCAGCCTGCGTCTGCCTGGCAAGAAAGGAGAGGACAAATGAGCCATCTTCTGGAAGTCCGCCATGTCACCAAGAAATTCGGTGGCCTGACCGCGAACAGCAACATCTCGTTCAACGTCAATGAAAACGAGATACTGTCGGTGATCGGACCGAACGGTGCGGGCAAAAGCACGCTGTTCAAGATGATCTCATCCTTTCTGCCGACCACGACCGGAGAGGTGCTGTTCAAGGGCGAGAGAATTTCTAACCTGAAACCACACGCAGTGGCCCGCAAAGGCATTGTCCGTACGTTTCAGGAAACGACGATCTTCAAATCCATGACAGTGCGCGAAAGCATCATCGTCGCTCAGCACTTAAGGGCCCGTGCTTCGTTGGCCGGGTATTTCTGGGGCACAAAAACGGCGCATGAAGATGTCGACAGCTTTGGGCAATATGCCGACGATCTGATCGAATTCCTCGGCATGACCGAGATCGCCAACGAACAGGCCTCAAACCTGCCGCAGGGCAACCTGCGGGCGTTGGGGATCGCGATTGGTCTGGCGACCGATCCCAAAGTGTTGCTGCTGGATGAACCCTTCGCCGGGATGAACCATGACGAGACCATGAAAATGGTCAATCTGGTGCGCAAGGTGCGAGATGACCGGGGGGTGACCGTTCTACTGGTAGAACATGACATGCCTGCGGTGATGAATATCTCGGACCGGATCGTCGTGCTGAATTTCGGTGAGATGATCGCCGAGGGCACACCGGTAGAAATCCAGAACAACGAAAAAGTTATCGAAGCCTATCTGGGCAGCGCCGACGACGAGATTGGGATCTGAGCCATGACCAAGATGTTAGATTTCAAGGATGTCGAGCTTTACTACGATCACGTCTATGCCCTTAAAGGGGTATCGATTGATCTTGAGCAAGGCGAAACGGTTGCTTTGATCGGTGCCAATGGGGCAGGCAAAAGCTCGATCCTGCGGGCGATCACTGGGCTGGCGAAGATCAAATCCGGTTCGGTCGCGTTCGAGGGCGAACAGATTGCCGGAACCAACCCGGCCGAGATCGTCTCGAAAGGCATCGCTATGGTGCCCGAAGGGCGGCGCGTCTTCCCGTACATGTCGGTAAAAGACAATCTTCTGATGGGGGCGTTTACCCGCTCGGACAAAGCGGATGTTCAGCGCACTCTGGATTCCGTTCTGGAACGGTTTCCGCGTCTGAAAGAGCGCTACAGCCAGTCGGCAGGAACCTTGTCGGGTGGCGAGCAGCAGATGATGGTGATCGGGCGCGCTCTGATGGCAAAGCCACGCCTTCTGTTGCTGGATGAGCCGTCGTTGGGAATTGCGCCCAAACTGGTGCAAGACATTGCGCGGTCTATTGTAGCTATCAACCGGGACGAAGGTGTGTCTGTGCTGCTGGTGGAACAGAACTCGCGCATGGCGCTTTCGATTTCGCACCGCGCCTATGCGTTGACCACTGGAAATGTGGTGATCTCGGGCAATTCCAAAGAGCTGTTGACCGATCCCCGGATCAAAGCCGCCTATCTGGGCGGAGAAATGTGAGGACGTTGTGAAACTTCTAGTCGTCAATCCAAACACCACCAGTTCCATGACGCGAAAGATAGAAGAGGCAGCGCGGGCGGCTGCGCATCCTGAAACCATGATTATTGCTGCCACTTCGCAAGACGGTCCCGCCAGCATACAGGGCTATCTGGATGTCTCTACTTGTGTTCCGGGCTTGTTGGATGTGGTCAAGCAGCATCCGGATGTGGATGGCATCGTAGTGGCCTGTTTCGATGACACAGGCGTCGACGCTGTACGTTGCATCACCTCGGCTCCGGTCGTTGGTGTTGGTGAGGCCGCCTATCACGCGGCCTCCATGATCAGTCCAAAATTCAGCGTCATTACTACGCTGTCCCGATCTCTGGCTGGGTTGGAAACCAATTTGTTGAAATATGGCCTGGATCGCAGATGCGCCCGCGTTCGGGCATCAGATGTTCCAGTTCTAAAGCTTGAGGAAAACGATCCGGCGACAATAGATAAGATACGGGCTGAAATTCGCGCCGCCATTGACGAGGACAAAGCTGAAGCCATCGTTCTGGGTTGTGCTGGAATGACAGACTTGATGTCACAATTATCCGAGGAGTTTGGTTTACCAGTCGTTGATGGTGTTGCCTGTTCCGTCACCTTTGCCGAAGCCTTGGTCAAATCCAGATTGACGACGTCGAAGCTGTGTTCTTATGCCTAGCCGGGGTTTTCGACTGGCTCTCTACGGCTAACTTTTCCGCCACTTTTTGGGCAAAATCAGAGTTTGTTAACACTATCGGCCGGGCCTCATCGTCAGCTAACGCAATCTGCCGCTTTCCGGCTGACCGTATTCCTCGATAAAGTCCGCCATCACGGTGCTCCAAGCCTCCTGTCCACAACTTCGTCTAAGTGTGCCAGGAGAATCGTCAGCAGATAGTTGTTGCCGAAACGCCATTCGCTGTTCAGATCGAGAAGCCGTTGATATTCTGTTTCGGACACGCCGAGGATGTGTCGCAAACTCTGGGGTCTTGTTGACGCGCATGCGTAATCCTCGGTTTGTTCTCGTCGAATAGTTTTCGAACAGATTGTTTGAGCATGATCTCATTGAGGGGCTGTCATTTCCCCAAGAATGTAGTTTTGTACGCTGTGTACTTCTATCTGCGGTACACGGTGTCCTATCGTGATTTGGAAGAGATCATGGCTGAACGCGGCGTACGTTGGACCGTGCCACTCTCAACAGGTGGGTTGTGAAGTAAGGGCCGAGTATGACCAACTAAAAAGGGTAGGGGTGATGCTGCGCATGCTCCTAGGTCTGCTACGAACCCAGAACGAACGTGTCTGGAAACTCAGACCGATGTTCCAGCCACTGTCTTGCCAAGCGTTGGGTCGAACAGTCCTCCCCCTAAGTGCAAGTGCCCCCAGTTCATGATCCCCAACAAGGTTGGCTCTAACGCTCGCCCCCGGTCGGTAAGCATGTAACGATAGCGCACAGGCCTGACCTGATAGGCCTCCCGCTCCACAAGCCCCCACTCCATCAACCGCTTTAGTCGTTGAGACAGAAGGTTTGGGGGCAGGTGTTCCTCACTGTTCTGCAATTCCTGGAATGTATGTTTTCCGTGCCATAACAGGTCTCGCACCACCAGCAGGGTCCATTTGTCACCAAGGATCTCAAGGCTGCGCGCAATCGAGCATCGGGAACGAAACTCATGCTCTGTTTGGGTCATTCCGTCCTCATGTTAGCTGTCAATTTGTTGAACTTAGCGCAGTTACTTAAAAAATGGAAGTTTGACTCAGTATGTGACTTAACTTATGGAAGCCACTGGTGATGACAGTCCGCGAAAGGCTCCAAAATGACCACCATCGGCAATACCCCACTCATCAAACTGTCCCATCTGACAGGACCCGATCACGCCGACATCTATGTGAAGTGGGAAGGGGCCAACCCAACGGGCAGCATGAAAGACCGCATGGCCTTGTCGATGATCGAAGGGGCCGAACGGCGCGGAGAGTTGAAGCCCGGTGGGCGCGTTGTCGAGTACACTGGTGGCAGCACCGGAAGCTCGCTGGCGATGGTCTGTGCCACTCGCGGGTATAAGGCCTACTTTGTGTCTTCAAACGGGTTCTCCGAGGAAAAGCTACAAACGATGAGAGCGTTCGGCGCGGAAGTGGAAATTGTTCACGCCGAGGGCGGCGTGCTGACTGCGGATGTACTCGACCGGATGATTGTGCGCGCAAAAGAACTGGCCGGGGAACCGGGCACGTTTTGGCCGGATCAGGTGAACAACATAGATAACAAGCTGGGGTATCACGACATGGCTCAGGAAATTCTGAGCCAAGTAAACACTCCCGTACATGCCTTCGTCATGGCTGCGGGCGGTGGCGGTTGCATTTCGGGCAATGCCGAGGTCTTGAAGACGCACAATCCCAACACCGAAGTTGTCGCCGTGGAGCCCTACTACGTGCGCAACCTCTCAGGAGGTGACACCAGTGGTACGCACAAGCTCGAGGGGATAGGCTTATCCTTCGTGCCGAAGATCCTGCGCAGGGACCTCATCGATGATGTAATTCCAGTGAAGGATGAAGACGCCTATTGGGGGGGCCGGGCGCTCGCTGGCCAGGAAGGTTTGCTTGGCGGTGTGACGTCAGGTGCAAACATCTGGGCGGCCCTGAAAAAGGCCAAAGAACTTGGACCGGGCAAAACCGTAGTGACCGTGATCATCGACACCGGTCTGCGCTACTTGAACGGAGACTTGCATCGGTAGTGGGTCTCAAACACGAATTGTCGATGTCAGCTTTGTTCGCGCTGCTGACCTTGCGGTGATCCTACCTTTCGTGCCTGCAGCGAATGTCTGAATTTCGGGCAGCGAACACAGAGTATGGGGTTGCGCCGAGAGATTGGTTTGGGCCGTCCTCGATGGCTCCACAGATCTCTCTTAATTCAGATGCTGTTCCGCCTTCGATGACCGCCCAGAGCCCAGTTTGACAGATGCCGCACTCTGCACGAATGCCAGCTTTTCAAAAGTCGCTATTGACTTAGAGTGGCTCTAACTCGCTACCCAGAGATCAGAGGAACAATTGCGAAGATGAGAATTGCTGAAGCGGCGGAAGCCTGTGGGCTATCCGCACATACTATAAGGTTCTACGAGAAGTCGGGAATGCTGCCAGAGATCGAGCGTGGCACCGATGGACATCGTCGGTTTACGCCTCGTTTGGTCGAGTGGCTGACTCTGCTCTATTGGCTGCGCGAAACCGGCATGCCACTCAAGCAAATGCGTCGGTTCACAACTCTTGCCAAAGTGGGCGATGCAGGTATCGAAGAACGGCGACAAATCCTGTTGGGCCACGCGTCAACGCTAAAAGCCAAACGCGCTACTCTCGAAAAATGCGAAAGTATCCTCGCCATCAAGATCGCCAGCTATGGCCCGGACACCAAAGAGGATGACCCATGAAGTTTGCCTACCTGATCGAACCGCCGTTCAACTACATCGATGCAACAGGCCTCGTCACCGGCTGTGACGTTGAACTCGCGCGGTATGTATTGGCGCAACTTGGCATTGCCGGTTTTGAAATGGTAGAAACGGAATTTGCTGAACTCTTGCCCGGGGTCGGGGATGGCCGATGGCGCATGACGACCGGTCTTTTTGGAACGGAAGAACGCAGGAAGAGCGCATTGTTCAGCCGCCCGATCTGGGCGCTACCCGACGGGCTCCTGGTGGCTGGGGGCAATCAGATGGGTTTGAGCGGATATCGATCGGTTGCCGACAATTCTGATATCCGTTTGGCGGTTATCCGGGACCAGTTTCAGCATCGCTCGGCGATTGAATTTGGCGTCATCGCAGAGCGCATCATGATTTTCGAAACATATGCCGAGGCCGCACAAGCTGTTTGTGAAGGCACCGCCGATGCCTATGCCAGCGTGGGTCGAGCGCATGGTGGATTTATCGAGCAGAACCCGGAATGGGACCTGGAACTGATCCTTGTGCCAAACTCAGAAAAACCTCCAGCGTTCGGGTCGTTCGCGTTTGGTTTGAACGACACAGACCTGCGGAACGAAGTCGATGCAGTTCTTTCGCAATTCCTTGGGACCGAAGCCCATCGGAACATGGTCGCTTCTTTTGGTTTCTCAGCTGCCGAAGTTGATATGGTGGCTGCCTGATACGTCGAAAGCTGACCTTGGCCGCGGCGCGCAAAGTCCTGTCTGTCCGCATCGATACTGCCCAAGCGCCTTGCAGCGAGCCAGAGTGGCCGAAGCTGCGCGATGCGAGATTGGCGGCTATTGAGAGTTTCTGCAGAAGTTGCTTGACCTGAAGTAGCTTCAGGTAGGTAGGGACTTGGGCGAGAGGATCAGATCGCATGATGATTTCAGAAGTTGCAGAACGCACCGGACTCAGCGTTTCAACAATTCGTTTCTATGAGAAATCGGGGTTGTGTCCATTCGTCCAACGCGGCGCGGATGGCAAGCGCAAATTCTCGAAGACAGATGCCGATTGGTTAGAGTTACTGGCGTCCCTTCGTTCGACAGGTATGCCTTTGGCAGAAATGCGGGCTTTTGCGGAGCTTTACGCATCCGGCGACGGCAAAGTCCCTGAGCGCAAAGCTGCCCTTTTGGCACATAGCCGCCGCCTGGAAGATCGACAGGCCGATCTGGACCGATGCCGCGTGATCCTAAATCGAAAACTGAAACGCTATGATGAGATATTGAAGGATCAGGCATGAGAATTATCGTAGTCGGAGCAGGTGGTGATATTGGACAAGCTGCCTGCAAGGAGCTTCGGCAAAGGCATGAAATCGTCACAGTGGGACGTTCAAGTGGGGACCATCGGGTCGATTCAAGTGACTTAAACGCGGTGAAATCACTGTATGAAAGCATCGGCAATTTCGATGCTGTGGTGTCCTGTGCAGGCGACGCGACCTTTGCCCCGTTGCCGCAGATGACCCAAGTGACCTTCATGGTGGGTCTTCAGCAAAAGGTTATGGCGCAAGTGAACCTTGTCCTGGCTGGGCTGGACGTCATTTCGGATGCAGGTTCCTTCACTCTGACAAGCGGTGTTCTTGATCGCGATCCGATCAGAATGGGTTCAAATGCGGCAACCGCTAACGGAGCATTGGCAGGCTTCGTAAAGAGCGCTGCAATCGAGATGCCGCGCGGGTTGAGAGTCAATGTTGTCAGTCCGGGCATGTTGGACGTGTCCGCGCCACGTTACGGCGCATGGTTTCACGGCCACAAACCGGTTTCATCCTATCATGTTGGATTGGCATACGCGAAATGCGTCGAGGGTGCTTTCACAGGACAGGTGGTGATCGTTGACTAGAAACCCGTTGTGCGACCGGACGTTGGTGCAACCGCAGCGAAATAGGACTCTCGTCCGCGGCTCGTAAATTGGGTGTCCGAAAACTGCTGCACAGTCGATGAATGGCCGGTCTCCGCGCTGCACCGCGGCGCCGAAATTTCCGTCCCTGCGGCATACAGGTGCTGTGAGCGCGCGCAACACGAAATCGCTCAGAGTGTCATTTCGCCCTGTCCCGCAATGGCGTCATTGTTTGCTTAGCGTTGGATTCCACACTCTTCCGCAATTGACCCCTACAACTTTGCCCTCAGACTGAAGACGCTCAGCGGTCTCGCACCATATGAATACATCTGCAAAATCTGGACATCAAAACCAGATCGATCCATCCTAAACCCAATCCACCAGATGCCGAAACTGAACACCTAACCCCGGCCGATGTCTACTTCGGACGCGGGCAGACCATACTAAGACAACGAGGAAGGACCAAACAAAAGACAATCGAAACCCGGCGCTTGCTCCACCTCGAATCCGCCGCATAATCAAAACAACCAGGTGAGCCTGATCCTCTCTTAGTTCAGGCGGCCAACTGTCCCAAATTCCCTGACGACAGGCAGCATGTCGCACTTTACGCAACTGGCGACATTTGAAGACGGTCATTACGAAATGCGTTTCTGTGGCGCATTACTGAAATCGACCCAAGAAAACCGCTGGGTCGATTTAGCCGAGATTTCAGATTGATGCAGTGAAACCTGGCAGTCCGGCGCTTTGGCAAAACACCTGCGTGCAGCGGAACGGTTCGTGCAATTGGACAGCGTGCTCATATTCTCTGTCAGCATGATTATTTTACTATCAGGAAAGCTTGGTGCTATTGTGGTCCGAATTGGATCGGCTATTGCGCCGCGCCTGGTTGCAGAACCGGTTTGGACAAGTGTAGCAAGACGTTGAAAGAGTGAAATTGAAAAAAAAAGACAAAGACATGGCGATAAATCTGAGTCAGGACCCGCATTCGGTTCGTTCGGGTGACAGGGAAAAAGTTCTCGAAGTCGCCATTGGTCGCGAGGTTCGAGCGTTTCGTAAACAGCAGAACATCACGGTTGCAGACCTGGCTCAGCTAACTGGGTTGTCAATCGGCATGTTGTCGAAGATCGAAAACGGCAACACGTCACCTTCTCTGACAACCCTGCAATTGCTGGCGGATGCGCTCTCGGTTCCTCTGACTAGTTTTTTCCGTCAGTTTGAAGAACGCCGCGAGGCGGTTCATACGAAAGCTGGTGAAGGGGTCGAACTGGAGCGCGAGGGAACTCGCGCCAACCATCAGTACAACCTGCTTGGGCATATCGGCGCCAATGGATCAGGTGTAATCGTGGAACCTTACCTGATCACACTGACTGCTGAATCCGATGTGTTCCCAACGTTCCAACATGGCGGAATTGAGACGATTTACATGCTTGAAGGTGAGGTAGACTACCGCCACGGGGACCAGATTTATCCCCTGAAGCCCGGCGATACCCTGTTCTTTGACGCCGACGCACCCCACGGCCCGGAACGGTTGGTCAATCTGCCGGCACGCTACCTTTCAGTGATCAGCTATCCGCAGACAAACTGATCGGCTTGCGCAGCAGGAAATCTGTGGGTCTTTCATACCCCTCATGGCTGCCCGTGCTGACAATCGTGAACCCAAGCCTGGAAAATATGCGATGGTTTTCAGTGAGCTCCACGCGCGTTTGCAGTTCCAGCGCGGGCAGGCCAAGCTGCGCTGCGCGGATTGCAGCATGATCCACCAAGGACCGGCAAATACCCTGTCCTCGCAATCCGTCCTTCACCGCCAGCTTTCCAAGGTACAAGCTGTCGGGCTTGGGCGTTAGAAACATGCAGGCGAAAAGCGGTCGGCCGATGGCCCAGATTTCTCCGCCACTCTGACAATGCGCAAGCATCCCGTCCACGTTCAGACGATGGATGGACGACGGAGGGTCGATCCGAGCATCCATGTACCGAAAGGCCTCGCGCAGCAGCGCCAGAGCGTCATACAGAGCGAAGTCATCGCTCGGGATGAGCCACGGTGTTCTGTCTGGATCAGTCATAACAGCCAAGACACCTGACATTGCCGGTTTACTTTGACAAGGGGGGTTCCGTTTCCAGATCCGGCCAGATCCCGGGCGAGGTGGGCAACCCGTCGTCGAACTGGCTGAGATAGTCCAGCATCAGCGGCCGGTTGTCGATGAACCCTTTGTAGGTTGCCAGTTCCACTGGCAGATCACGAACAACACGATGCAGGCGACGACCCCATTTCGGTACAGTCATCAGATCCTGAAAACTACACAGATAACAGCGGATTGGGAATAACAGCGCGTTTGAACGCGGTAGTCGGAAGAATGTCTGCAACTCGACCCGAAGATGTTGTTTTTGGCCAATATTCTCCGGTGTCAGCGTGGTTTTCTGAATACCCCATTTATGGTAGTTCTCCGGGCTGGTATCCAAAAGCGGGTTGACCGTCATGGTCCAGTTCAGGCGGCGTGCGGGCGCGCCCTGCTGAATACTCAGCAAGAATTTCAGCGCACGCTGAAAGATACCCATCTCGTGGGCCAGTGGTACCGGGGCGTGCCATTCGAAAAAGTTCATGCCAATGTCGAAATCCAGGCTCCAGTCGGCCTGAGTGGTCACCATTCCGGCATCCATCCACAGCATGTCGTCACGTTGATCAAGCACCGCATAGTCACCCTGGGCCTGACGGGTGATATATTCCATCGGCCCGCAGGGCAGGGTGGTTTCATCCATGAAGGTAAAGCTGTGATCAATCCCCAATGGTTTGTTGATCCAGCGCCACTGGTTGCCGTTGCGGTGCAGTTCAAACAGATCCGGGTAATCCTCGGACTTGCAAACCATAATCAGTTCCAGAATGTCCCAACCCGCCAATGTCATGTGTGGCAAAGACTGGCAACGCAGCGGGTCCTGATCCAGAACGATGGCGCGGTCTTTCATTTCCGAAACGTAATGTTCGTCCACATCGAACCGCTTTTCATAGACTGACCCTTCGGGCCCGCCGCGATGCTGTTCCATGTTGACCGAATACATGTAGCTGTCTTCGTGGAACGGAAACGGAAAGCGTTTTATCGCCCAGTCCGAGTTATGAAACGTATAATCGTCGCGGAAGGACTCGTCGTTGAATTGAATGGTCATGTTGGGCCTCCTCTCAGCGGTCCAGCACGAGGGACTTGCCCTCGAAACGCGATACACAGGGCATGATTTTCTTGCCCGCTGCCTTTTCCTCATCGGTCAGCCAGTGGTCGCGGTGAACGAAATTGCCATCATGATCCAGCACAACTGTTTCGCATTGGCCACAGGCCCCGCCGCGGCACAGATACGGTGCATCCACCCCTTCACGTTCGATCGCCTCCAGCAGGCTTTCATTCTCGCCCACATGAATAACTTTGTCCGATGTGGCCAACCGCACTTCGAACGGTTTGCCGGGTCGCGGGGCCAGAAACTCTTCGTAATGGACGCAATCCTCGGGCCAGCCTTCGGCAGCAGCGGTGTTGCGCACCCAATCAATCATGCCCTTGGGACCGCAGACATAAACATGCGTTCCCAAGGGTTGCCCGCTCAGCAGGTTTTTCAGATCAATTTGCTGGTTTTGGTCGTCGCAATACAGATGGGTTTCATTCGGATGCCTGTCTGTCAGTTGCTCGGCATAAGACGCCAATGCCGTGTTGCGGCACGCGTAATGCAGTTCCCAGTGCCCGTGCAGCAGTTCGAGTTGCTTGATCTGCGCCAGAAATGGCGTGATGCCAATGCCACCGGCCAGAAACAGGTGTTTGCGGGCGCGCAAGTCAAGCGAGAACAAGTTGACCGGGTAGCTGATGGTCATTTCATCACCCAGCTTGACCTGACGGTGCATGAACAACGAACCGCCCCTGCCTTCATCATCACGCCGGACCGAGATCGTATAGGATGACTGATCAAACGGGTCGGACATCAGGGAATAAGGATTAAGCCGTGTGATGCCGCCATCCGTCATTTCGACAACGGTATGCGCTCCGCCCGAAAATGTTGGCAACTGACCGCCGTCTATGCGTTCGAACCGGAACCGTGTCACCAGTTCATTCAGCGGGGTGATTTCGGTCACTTTGACCTGAATTTTCTCGGCACCGCTCATTCGTAAATCCCTTTCGGCTCGGGCACGTTGCCATGATCTTCGGCGTCGACGCGGACACCCTGATAGGCGGCAAGCCGGCGGGAGTAGTGATCGCGCACGAACAGATTCAGCCCGCAATGCGAGCAGACAAATGGATCAACCTCGACATCTTCGGTGATGCCTTTGCAGTGCACACATTGCATCCGGCGTGCAACCGAACCGCGATGCTCGGTCTGTATTGCCGTGTGTGGCAGGCCGACTGCTGTCACCTCGTTCATAGCCTGACCCATCATGCCCTCAGTACCGCTCAGATAGACCTGCAGTCCCATATGCGCGTCCTCCAGTACGCGGCGGATGCGTTGCAGCGCGGCCGCATAGGAAGGTCCTTCGTAGAACTGCGCGGGGTTCAGCGCCCGCAACCTTTCCGAGTAGTCCGTCCCTTTGGGGATATAGATCAGGTGCGTTTTGGCCATCAGGTCAGGCGTCGCGATGTCGAGAACGGCTTCGGCGCCTTCGGCTTCGGCGATCATGAGATGATGGTCGCCCTGCCGAGCTTCCAGCGTGCCCCAGATCGGTCGGCTTGTTATTGACTTGGGAAATTCGAACTTTGACATTGTACCCTCAAATAGGAAAAGGGCGCCACGGTATGCCCGTCGCGCCCCCTGAAACTCAGCCCTTTGCGGTTCTGATCGATTTATCCTGATCGTAGAACGGCATCTCTTCCGCAGTCGCCGCTATTTCCGTTCCATCTCCGTTGCGCACCGTTAGCTTGGTTCCGGGCGATGCGCAGGCAACCGGCATCCGCGCGATACCCACGTTATGCCCGTTGATTTCAGAATACATGCCAAAGGTGACAACACCGACCTTTTCGCCGTTCTGCAGCAGGTCCGCGCCCTCATTCGCTGGTGTCGTGCCTTCCAACTTGACGCCATAGATCTTGAACCGTTCCTTGCCCTTCGAGGCATAATGGTTCTCGGCGCCGATAAAGCCAGTCTTGCCGGGCGAGACAGTGAAATCCAGACCCAGTTCCCACAGCGTATCGCCACATGTCTCACCATCGAACGGATAGGTTTCCGAATTATCGCCCGGATAGAACAGCAGGTAACTTTCGGTGCGCAGCAGATCGAGTGTCGAGAACTGGACTGGTACGATGCCCATGTCCTTGCCGTCAGCCAGAATGCTGTCCCACAGATGCACAGCATGTTTGGCCTGACAGAAAATCTCGTACCCACGCTCACCGGTATATCCGGTCCGCGAAACCATCACCGGGCACCCATAAAGCTTGGTCTGCATGATGCCGAAATAAGCCAGGTCACGAATGCCGGGGATATGCTTTGCCAGGAAATCAACGGCAACTGGCCCTTGCAGCGACATATCATGCATGTCGTCGTCAAAAATGACCGAGCAGTTCTTGCCTACCGCCACGGATGTCAGCTGCTCCATACCTGTTCCGGTGCCATGCACCACCAACCATGTGTTCACCGACAGACGATAGATGATGCAGTCATCAACAAACTTGCCTTCAGCATTCAGGATCGAGGCATAGGTCGATCGGCCCGGCATGATTTTTTCCACATTCCGCGTGGTGACGCGATCAATAACATAGGCGGCATCCTCGCCAACCACATGAACCTTTTTCAGGCCGGATACATCCATAAGACCAGCTTTGGTGCGGATGGCTTCGTAGTCCGCTTTGGCACGTTCAGGGCTGTGGTCATAGAACCAAGCGGTCCCCATTCCGTTCCAGTCCTCAAGCTCGCCGCCGATCTCGGCATGGCGCTGCGCAAGGGCCGACGTCCTCCAAAGAATGGCCATGGTTCAGGTCTCCCGTTGATCGTTTTTGTTGGCCACATTGAGGCCGATGTTGGATTGAAAATCAACACCTGAGTGCAGAAAATTTTCCTGCTGGGAATATTTGCCTGCAATTTTTGCACCCTGAAAACATTCCTGAGAAAGGAATTTGTTAGTTGTTTGTCAAATGTTTAGGTCCGTTTTTGGTGTGCCAAAGCGTAGGTCGCGGACAAGCCTAAAAGGTGTTTGCCCCACATATCTATTGACAGGTCGCAAATGAAAATGTCCTCTGAGTAGATAAATATTCCCAGCAGGAAATTCTGCGCGGGCGGACCTCCTGCTGCAACAACAGGGAGACTACGAAGTGGATGGTAATCTAAACGCACTCACGACGGTCTTTACCGAGTTTTATTACTGGGTAACGGTCGTCTTCATGTTCCTCATCCATGTGGGCTTTTGCATGTACGAGGTCGGCGCCAGCCGAGCGCGTAACCACATGCACACATTGATGAAAAACATCATGATCATCCCGCTGGTGACGGTCACGTTCTTCTTCTTTGGATGGTGGATCTATTGGGCCTTTCCGAACTTTCCGTTCTGGGGCGGTCTGGATGCAGAAGCGGGTGCCGCGAATCTGCCTTGGGCCGACACAATGGCCACCAACCTTGGCGACAGAATCACAGGGGTCTTCTGGGCCGCATTCTTGCTGTTTTCGTGGACCGCGGCCTCGATCGTTTCCGGCTCGGTGATCGAGCGGATCAGATCTTCTGCCCTTTGGGTACATGCGGTGCTGATCGGGTCGGTCTTCTGGATCATCGATGCCGCATGGGGTTGGCACTATGCCGGTTGGATGGTGCGTGTTCTGGGGTATCATGATGCCTATGCATCCGGCGTTATTCACGCGATCGCGGGGGGGTATGCGCTTGGTGTGATCATGGTTCTGGGTCCGCGCCTTGGCAAGTTTGCTAAGGACGGAACTCCTCGGGATATTCCACCTCACAATCCGTGGATGCTGACGATCGGGATTTTCCTGATCTACACCGGCTTCTGGGGTTTCTACGCTGCCTGCAACGTTCCGGTGATCTCTCCCGAGGCGATTGACGGGCAGATCACTGGCGTGACCTGGACCGCAACAAACATCTATCTGGCTCCGACGACTCTCTCGGCGATTACCTTCAATTTCCTGATGTCTCTGTCTGGTGGGTTGATGGCGGCGTATGTGGTTTCAAAAGGCGATGCCTTCTGGACGTTCTCGGGCGGGCTGGCCGGTGTTATCACCGCATCCGCAGGGAATGACCTGTACCACCCGATCCAGGCGATGATCATCGGCGCGATCGGTGTCGTGATTGTCTACAAGCTGCACTACTGGGTCGAACGCCGGTTCAAGCTGGATGATGCTGTCGGGGCGGTTGCAGTACATGGTTATTCGGGCTTCATTGGGTTGGTGATCGCAGGTTTTGTTCTGTGGGGTGCACCGTCGTCGCCATATGAGGGCTTCGCGACGGTCAATCCGGTTGGTCAGTTCACCGGTGCGGTCATCATGTTCTTTGTGCTGGGTTTCATGCCCGGTTGGATCGTGGCCAAGTTGCAAGCGGCTGCCGGTGTTCTTCGCATACCGGAAGAGGTTGAGCTTCAGGGCCTCGATTACGCTGAACACCATGCCTACGAAGATGCCAAAGCAGCGATCATCGCGGCTGACAAAGAAGAGCTGGCTGCCCGCGGCGCAGCCGCGAAATAGAGGAGAACGTTATGTCTACAATCGGATATACAAGTTGGGCCGTTGATCTTGCTGAAGTCGGCCCGGTCTATCCCTTCCAGGGGTACGAAATTCTGATGGTCATCATCGGCGTCGTCTTCTGGATCGGCTGGCACCGTATCCAATTTGTCCGCGAGGGCGAGCATCTTGAAAAAGCCCGCCACGCAGGAGACGAAGACAGAGTAAAAGCACAGCTGGATCGTTATTGATCCGGTTTTGAGAACCGGCAATGGGCGCAAGATCAATGAATGCGTCCATTGCCTGACAGGAAAAAAATTTTCCTACCGTTATTGATATCCTGCAGAATAATTGGTACCGTCGAATCATAACGAAACACACAAGGAGATCTGCCAGCCATGTGCGGAATTGTTGGATTATTCCTCAAAGATCAGTCCCTTGCTCCTCAACTGGGCAATATGCTGACAGACATGCTGATCACGATGACAGATCGTGGCCCCGACAGTGCCGGTATTGCGATTTATGGCGCAGAATCGGTGGGTAAAACCAAGATTACGGTTCAGTCCCCCAACCCCGAAACCGATTTTGTCGACCTTACGGACGAGTTGGGCAAATGCTTGGGCACATCTGTTGGTCAAAGAAACAACGACACACATGCCGTTTTGGAAGTTCCCGCCGGTCAGTTCGAAGCTGCACGCGCCGCTCTGGCTGAGATCCGCCCGTCGGTCCGGGTGATGAGCCGTGGTGACAGCCTTGAAATCTACAAGGAAGTCGGCCTGCCGAAGGATGTTGCTGAGCGTTTTAACCTCAGCGGAATGAGCGGCACGCATGGCATCGGACACACCCGCATGGCGACGGAATCTGCGGTGACCACAATGGGTGCCCACCCGTTCAATACAGGGTCCGACCAATGTCTGGTCCATAACGGGTCGCTGTCCAACCACAACTCGTTGCGCCGCAAACTGCGCCGTGCGGGTGTAACGATCCAGACAGAGAACGACACCGAAGTTGGCGCAGCCTACCTGACCTGGAAGATGATGAATGGTGCCACCTTGGGCGAGGCTCTGGAATCCAGCATTGATGATCTGGACGGTTTCTTCACTTTTGTCGTGGGAACCAAGGACGGCTTTGGCGTCGTGCGTGATCCGATCGCGTGCAAACCAGCCGTGATGGCTGAAACCGATCAGTATGTGGCTTTTGGCAGCGAGTATCGCGCCCTGGTGAACCTGCCTGGCATCGAAGATGCACGAGTTTGGGAACCTGAACCGTCCACCGTTTATTTCTGGTCGCACAACGACAGCCCCACAACCCACGAAAAGGCCGCCTGATATGCAGACCTATGATCTAGAGGCAGACGGGCTGCGCGGATTGAACTCTTGCTTGCAGGCACAAAATTCCGAGACCAACCAGACCCGTTGGGAAATTGTAAATCCCAAGGGCAGCCATGCGATTGCCGTTGGGCTGGATGCGCCGATCGAAGTGACGGTCAAGGGATCGACTGGGTACTACTGCGCGGGGATGAACCAGCAGGCAACTATCAAGGTTGAAGGGTCCGTCGGGCCGGGTGTTGCAGAGAACATGATGTCTGGTCAGGTCATCGTCGATGGTGACGCCAGCCAATATGCCGGCGCGACCGGCCATGGCGGATTGCTGGTGATCAAGGGCAATGCAAGCTCGCGCTGCGGCATTTCGATGAAAGGCATCGACATCGTCGTGCACGGCAATATCGGCCACATGTCCGCCTTCATGGCGCAAGCCGGAAACCTGGTGGTCTGCGGAAACGCAGGCGATGCGCTGGGGGATTCACTCTACGAGGCGCGGCTGTTCGTGCGTGGCTCGGTCAAGAGTCTTGGTGCCGATTGTATCGAGAAGGAAATGCGTCCCGAACATCTGGAGATACTGAAAGACCTGCTGGACCGGGCGGGCTGTGATGCCAAACCGGAAGAGTTCAAACGCTACGGCTCGGCACGGCAGCTGTACAATTTCGACATCGACAACGCCGCCGCATACTGAGGAAGAAGGGTATGAAAGATATGGACGATCAGATCCCCCGCACCCTGCCGATCCAGTCGGCGACGTTCTCCAACCCCATCAATGCCGAGATCCGACGCGCAGCCGCGACAGGCATCTATGATATTCGCGGTGGCGGAGCCAAGCGCAGGGTCCCTCATTTCGACGATCTGCTGTTTTTGGGCGCATCCATCTCGCGCTATCCGCTGGAAGGATATCGCGAACGCTGCGATACCTCGGTAACGCTAGGCACACGTTTTGCGAAAAATCCGATCAAGTTGGACATTCCGATCACCATCGCAGGTATGAGTTTCGGCGCGTTGTCTGGTCCCGCCAAAGAGGCTTTGGGCCGTGGCGCATCTGCTGCGGGCACGTCGACCACAACCGGTGATGGCGGCATGACCCCGGAAGAACGGGGTCATTCATCCAAGCTGGTCTACCAGTATCTGCCCTCGCGCTACGGCATGAACCCGAATGATTTGCGTAAGGCGGATGCGATTGAAGTCGTGGTCGGGCAAGGCGCTAAACCCGGCGGTGGCGGGATGCTTCTGGGTCAGAAGATCAGTGACCGTGTGGCCGAAATGCGGACCCTGCCCAAAGGCATCGACCAGCGTTCGGCCTGTCGCCATCCGGACTGGACCGGGCCGGACGATCTGGAGATCAAGATCCTTGAGCTGCGCGAAATCACCGGTTGGCAGGTGCCGATCTATGTCAAGGTCGGCGCGACGCGCCCCTATTATGATACTGCACTGGCGGTAAAGGCCGGGGCCGATGTCGTGGTCATGGACGGGATGCAGGGTGGCACAGCCGCCACGCAGGATGTGTTCATCGAACATGTTGGCTTGCCCACGCTGGCCTGTATCCGCCCCGCCGTGCAGGCGTTGCAGGATCTGGGTGTACATCGTGAAGTTCAGTTGGTCATTTCGGGTGGCATAAGAACAGGTGCCGATGTGGCCAAAGCATTGGCGCTCGGGGCCGATGCGGTCGCCATTGGCACCGCCGCTCTGGTGGCCCTTGGCGACAACGATCCCAAATGGGAATCCGAGTATCAGAAACTGGGCACGACCACAGGGGCCTATGATGACTGGCACGAAGGGCGCGACCCCGCTGGCATCACAACGCAGGACCCTGAGCTTGCCGCGCGCTTGAACCCCGTCGAAGCGGGTCGCAGGCTGCGCAACTACCTGAAGGTCATGACGTTAGAGGCGCAGACCATTGCGCGCGCCTGCGGTCACAACCACCTGCACAACCTCGAACCGGAGGACCTGTGTGCCCTGACCATGGAGGCCGCCGCGATGGCGCGGGTGCCCTTAGCGGGAACCAGTTGGTACCCGGGCAAGGAAGGGTTCTGAACATATGCGACGCGGCCTCCTGAATGGGGGCCGCGTTCTTGCTTTGAAAACCGAAAATTCAACAGGGAAAGGAAAGCAATCGTGACGACAGATCTCGCAGCTTTCGCAAAAGAAAAAGGCGTCAAATACTTCATGATCTCGTTCACCGATCTGTTTGGTGGACAGCGGGCCAAACTGGTGCCAGCGCAGGCCATTGCCGAGATGCAGGAAGATGGCGCGGGTTTTGCCGGTTTCGCTACGTGGCTCGACATGACACCGGCGCATCCCGACATGCTGGCGGTTCCGGACCCGTCTTCCGTCATCCAACTGCCCTGGAAACCAGAGGTGGCATGGGTTGCGGGCAACTGTGTGATGGAAGGCAAGGACGTCGCGCAAGCCCCGCGCAACGTTCTGCGCCGACTGATCGACGAAGCGGCAAGCGAGGGCATGCATGTCAAAACCGGGATCGAGGCCGAGTTCTTTTTGATGACCCCGGATGGTGAACAGATCAGTGATCCGTTCGATACAGCCGAAAAGCCCTGTTATGACCAACAGGCCGTGATGCGCCGTTATGATGTGGTGCGCGAGATTTGCGACTACATGCTGGACCTGGGCTGGGGTCCGTACCAGAACGACCACGAGGATGCCAATGGCCAGTTCGAGATGAACTGGGAATTCGATGATGTCCTGCGCACAGCAGACAAGCATTCCTTCTTCAAGTTCATGGCAAAATCGATCGCGGAAAAACACGGGCTTCGGGCAACATTCATGCCGAAACCGGTCGAAGGGCTGACCGGCAATGGCTGCCACGCCCATATCTCGGTCTGGGATGCGCCGGGTGATGCCGCCAAAACCAATGTTTTCGCAGGAGAGGGTGACGGCCCAACCGGCGAGGTTGGTCTGGGAGAACGCGGCAAGCACTTCCTCGGCGGTATCATGAAGCACGCCTCGGCACTGGCGGCGATCACCAACCCCACAGTGAACAGCTACAAACGCATCAACGCGCCGCGGACGATGTCCGGTGCAACCTGGGCGCCAAACACGGTGACGTGGACCGGCAACAACCGCACGCACATGGTGCGCGTTCCCGGCCCCGGACGTTTCGAGTTGCGCTTGCCCGATGGCGCAACCAACCCCTACCTGCTACAGGCCGTCATCATCGCGGCCGGGCTGTCAGGTATCCGGTCCAAGGCCGATCCCGGCAAGCGCTGGGACATCGATATGTATGCCGAAGGCCATAAGGTACGCGGTGCACCGAAACTGCCCCTGAACATGCTTGATGCGCTGCGCGAATACGACAAGGACAAAGAGCTGAAGGCGATGATGGGTGCCGAATTCTCGTCAGCTTTCCTGAAAATGAAGCATCAGGAATGGAACTCTTTTGTTTCCCATTTCTCGCGCTGGGAAAAAGACAACACGCTCGATATCTAAGTCGGATAGCAGGATTGCATATCGGGGCCGCGCCATAGGCGGCCCTGTTTCTGCGATGGCCACGCGAAGTTAGTCGCTCTTTTCACGCTGTGTGTCACGGGCATCTGCGCCCGCATCCGCCTCCAGCCGCCAGTCAGGTACGTCATTGACCAGCATGAGCGCCGCCCTGCGCAACGTCACGCGCATCCTGTCGACAACCGGACCGGACATGCCGCAATCCGCCAGCGCGGCGTCAAACGTCTCCAGCCAAAGCTCGGCATCAGCTTCGCGGATAGGGACATGCGCATGAATTTCACGCAGGTCCATGTGACCAAATCGTTCGCGGTAATAGGCCCGCCCTCCCAGAAAACCGCTGAGAAATTCGAACTGGGCCTGTCTGGTATGGTTCAGCCCATGGCCGCGAAAGTGTAGCCTGTGCAAGGAATAAACTGCCGGATCCGTTTCCATCCGATCATAGAAACGCTCAACCAGACTGCGCAGCCGGCTCTCACCGCCAAGTTGCTCTAATGCAGACGTCATGTGCTGCCTCTTACTGCCTTTGGCTTCAATATTATTGCATAACAGGAAAATAAGTTTAACACCAGTGACAGTTTGACGTATGCATGGTCTCAAGCGGATTGAAACAAAGCCGATGATGGTGATGACAAAATGACTGCTCTGGCGCTTGGCCTGGTCGCGGCACTTTGCTGGGGGATACACGATCTGGCAGTACGTTATGTCAGCCAGTCTGTCAGCGTGATCGCATCGCTGATGGTCGTGCTGATATCGGGCGCGGTGCTTCAGTTTGGTCTGACGGTGACGGTGGGCAGGTTTGACTCGATTTCTGGTGCGGCAGTGTTCACCGCTGTCGCCGCGGGCGGGTTTTATCTGTTGGCGGGTATCAGCATGTATGCCGCTTTTCAGCGTGGCCCGGTTCGGTTGGTTGCGCCACTTGTCGCGAGTTACCCGGTCTTGTCCGTGTTGCTGGCCATATGGCGGGGTGCAACTATCAGCCCGCTGCATTGGCTTGCCGTCATTGCGATTGGCATCGGGGTTTCCGTGGTCGCAGCCAAGTCCGAACGGGATGCGGTGGTGTATCCGGCAACAGGCCCAACAATACTGCTGTCGCTGGTTGCGGCCGTCGGCTTCGCGGCGGCCTTTGCCCTAGGACAATATGCAACCGAGCTTAGCAACGAGTACTCGGTCTCGCTGGTCAGCCGATTGGCGGCAATCCTGACCCTGGGGATGGTTGCTGTGGCATCTGGAAAAGCAATCTGGCCCGGACCCCAAGCAATGCCCCTGTTATGTGTGATGGGTGTTCTGGATGCGGTTGCCATCCTTTGCGTGGTCTCAGCGGGTGGTTTGCCCAATGCACAATTTGCCTCGGTCTCGGCGTCCGTTTTTGGGTTGTTAACCGTAGTTCTGGCCTGGGCCATATTGAAGGAAAAAATGGCTCTTCAGCAGTGGTTGGGGTGTTGTGTTGCATTTGCAGGTATCGGGTACCTTGCACTCTGAAACGCCCCGCTCCGGCCCCCGTGTTTATCAGGCGGTCAGGCCTTCTGGTTCTGGGAGTTTGTTTGCGCGGCAGCAGGCGGTGA
>NZ_JBXWTH010000083.1:0-2422 GCF_059613825.1 Ruegeria sp. SATB027 | reverse complement strand
CCTTTAACAATATGACTTGGAAAATGGCCGCATAGGGTCAATAGTGAAACTGTCCGGAAACAGGGACGAAGTCCACTCGGTTGGACCAAGCCGTGAAATCCCTCGGAGCCAAAAGCCGTAACCAGGTCATTCTGCGCCTGGTCTATCGTCTGATCGGTTATCTCGATCCAGACCCCGCTGTTGTGGATCTCTGGCAGAAGCATCTGCGGCAGGTTCAGGGTGGATACACTAACCTCAATCAGCTCGCGAAATCGGCCAAGCGCGGCACTGTGATCTGGACGGATGATGACCGGCGCGATGTCGAAAACCTCCATCGGGCGATCATCCAGCACCGGCAAGACCTGAAGGCGATGATCAGTGCAGCGCGCCGTAACCGGGAGCCCGAGTCCGCCATTCGCCGGATCTTGCGCGACGACGATTGGAGACCTGAAGAATGAACGTCGCAGTCCGTGATCTGACAGCAGCGGAGTTGTTTGAGATTGCCTTTCGCGAGGCTCAAAAGGGTATCGACCAATCCAAGCGGATCAATCAGCAGTTGCAGGTTGCCAAGCGGTTCAAGTTTCTGATCTCGCGGGCGTCATCCATCAAGGCGCGGGTGGGTGCGGTATTGGGAAAGCCCGAGGCGGTTGTGAAACACGTCCGCAAAGGGGGCGTGAAGAACGCGCAGGAACTGCGCCGCCAGATCAACTATCTGACCGTCAGGGCAGAGGGTGTTCTGGACATTCGGGACAACGGTGTGACGCCTCTGGACAGGGACCAGATCAACGACCTGATCGAGACTTGGGCCGAGGACTTTCACGGCAAAACCAACTACGGTTTCACCCGTCACATGATCGTTTCTTTCCCGGAAGGGACCTATCCGGAGGCCGCACATCAAGCCGGTTTGGAGTTCGCAGATCGCCTATTTGGCAGCGGTGATTTTGGGGATACCTAGGACTACCTGACCGTGTTCCATCAGGACACAGATAACCCCCATGTCCACATCGTTGTGAACAGCCGGGGCGTCGAACACGGTCAGTGGCTTTCCATGGGTATGTCCTCTGACTTGAACATGGATGTGCAGCGCGCGATCCAGGTCGAGACCGCTGAGAAGTACGGGATCGAGCTGACCGCGACGACCCGCCTTGAGCGCGGTTTGCGGCAGGAAGTCGAGACCGACACGTGGAAAGTTCAGGCCGGAATGTCGGTTATCGAGAATACCCCTGAAGTCGAGGCAATTGCCCGCGACAGGGCTGCTGACTGGATGACTTTATCCATCGCAAGAATGTCCGATCTGTTTGATGAGCGCGCCAACGCCATCAGCGAAAAGATCGAAGAGTTTGCCATCCAACTCGTAGAAGGAGAAAACCCCGTGGCTTCAAGATTGGAACATCTGCTGGATCAGGCTGATCATTTTGATGATTACGGCGAGCCAGGAGACCCGGAATACAAATCGCCGGAGTTAATGCGCGAGCTACGCCAACACGTCGAATTAGGTGGCAATGAGGAAACAATCAGCCCTGATCTGAAAGCCCGCGTCGTCCAGCACATTGACGCCCATCAGCATATCGAGCAGAGCGGGGGAACCCTCTCGGCGATGGCGGATATTGTTGATCACAAAGACTATCAAGCGTCCGAAAACTATTCGCCGCCAGCGGTACGCTATGACGCCTTCATGCGGGATACTCTGGGCGAGGATGCCAGTGACAACTGGTCGAAGAAATCCGCTGACATTCTGCAGTCCATCGAAAAAATGGAGGGGCTGGCGCGCGAGGTCGAAGATCCCCATCTGCGCGTTTCGATGGACATTCAGATAGGTGAGTTGAAAGGTGACGTCGCCAATATGCGGCCCAACGATCCCGACCTGCAAGCCTACATCATTGAGGACCGCCGCTATTCCACGATGATGGGAATGGGCACCGCTGAAATGGATGCTCTGGACTATCCAGAAGCCGAACAGTGGGCGGCGATCCGCAAGGAAGTCACGGACACGGCCAGCAACTACGGCCTCGATGGCGAGGCGTTCGTTGCCCGCTTTGGCGACCATCACAACGTCACTTTGGGCACAACAATGGGATGGCGCAGCGACGACATTGCGACCGCAGCGGCCCACTTCCAGGCGCAAGGAGTGTCGGACAGCTATGCGCGCGCCGAGGCAGTTGTTGATGAGCTGCATCAGCTTGCTTCTTCCAGGATCATCGCAATCTCAGAAGAACTTTCTGACGTTCACGCCCATGCAACGCACCCGCTCTTGCAAGGGCGCGGTGACGATACTGGTCATAGCCTGGAGGACGATGACGGACACAGCTTGTAAGGACTTCACCCGGTCTGCCTGACGCGCGCGCCAAAGCCGTCGGACTACCTGACCGGCTTTGTTGCACAAATGGCGTGAGGGATTCCCTGTTTGAATCCAGTGGGGTAGCAATGGTGCATGAGCAGTTGG
>NZ_JBXWTH010000082.1:0-4334 GCF_059613825.1 Ruegeria sp. SATB027 | reverse complement strand
TAAACTTAATCAAGGATGAGCCAGAGCCTCCAGTCATAAAACCGCTCCGCTGTCCCAAATTATCTGACGACGGACAGGATTATGCATCAGGAACTGCGCGACGCTGTTCGTTCGGTTCTATGACGTACGTTCCAGCCCCCGCTTTTGTAGAGAACTCTGAACCGGAACAAATGCACGAAAGGTTGCACACGTAGCTTATGCTGGAGAAGAAACCATACCCGCTCGACCTGATCTATGTACCTGTGAAGCGTGCAAAAACACTTGATCAGCAAAAAGTCCTGACGCTGGCCGAAGATATTCTGAAGAACGGCCAGAAGACCCCGATCCAGATACGCGCGGACAACAAGAGGTTCGTGCTGATTGAAGGCCTTCACCGACTAGAGGCCATTCGCGCCCTCGGCGGTGATACTGTCGAAGCCTTTTTGGTGCGCGCCAGGCTACACTAGATGCCTATTGGAATTGGCGTTCGACAAAGCCTCGGAAAAAGTCAGCAGACGTTGACTTTTTTCATCCCAAAGATGCAATCGTGCGCAATGAAGGCTCTCATATAGAGTAATACGCTGGCAATTTTCCAACTCGGAATGGTCACGCAATACCTCGTTTAGCCGATAAAACGGTATGCGGCTGGCAAGGTGGTGAACATGGTGCACACCGATATTGGCAGAGAACCACCGCAGGATGCCTGGCAGGGCGTAGTGAGAACTTCCATAGAATGCGGCGTTCTGAAGATTCCACACTTCTTCCCGCTCCCAAGTCGTGTGTTCAAACTGGTGTTGAATATAGAATAGCCAAATACCAATCGATGCGGCGACGATCATGGTTGGAAGGAATACAAAAACCAGTACATCCAGGCCTCCGGTCCAAAAAATCAGAGCCAGGACCACCGCAATCGCGGCGTTTGTTCCCATTGCACTTGCCCAATACAGCCAGCCTGACCGCATGAAACCAAAGGGCAAGCGATTTTGAAAAAAGAACGTGTAGACCGGTACGATACAGAACAGGAAGAAGGGGTTCCGGATTAACCTGTAAGCGGCACGCCCGAACCAATTCCGTTTCAGGTATTCCTCAATGGTCAATGTAGGAATGTCACCCATACCACGCCGATCAAGGTTACCGGTTGAGGCATGGTGAATCGCATGGCTTTGCCGCCAGACGTCATAGGGTGTCAGGGCGAGAACACCCAGAACCCGGCCGGTCCAATTGCAAACGGTGCGGTTTCTAAAGAAGGATCCATGACCACAATCATGCATAATGATAAAGATACGGACCAGAAATGCGGCGTTCAGGATGGCCAATAGAACAGTGACCCAGATACTAAGGGATAGCGCAAACCACGCTGCGCCCCATAGCGCGAAAAAGGGGATGACAGTGATTGTCAGTTCAATAACGCTACGCTTCGTATCGGGCACACGGTATTGCGCGAGCGCCCGGGTCAATTCCTGCTGTTGCAACTGACTTGTTCTCCAAGGGCTTTTAGCAGCCCATTGTGCAAACGGGCACCCCATAAGGGTGCCCGTAAAAGGTCAGGCCAGTGCCAGATTGGCGGCGCTGTCGCGCCCGTCACGGCCAGCTTCGACGTCAAAAGTGACCTTCTGGCCGTCCTTCAATTCGCTGATGCCGGAACGCTCAAGTGCTGAGATATGCACGAACACATCGCGCTTGCCATCTTCAGGTTCGATAAAGCCAAAACCTTTGGTCGAGTTGAACCATTTTACTGTGCCATTTGCCATGGTGGAAGTCTCCTAATACTTGCCGCCCGCATTATTGCGGCGACTCGGCGTGGTCGGTCTGAATCGAAAGACTGAACGCCGAGTTTGGGAGACAGCAGGTCGAAAAAGAAAAACGTAAGCCCTGTGTATATGGACTTCGAGTACACACGATACAAGCCTTGATACAACGGAAAGCAACAGAAGATCTAAGTCTGCCCAGCCCAATTTGGGACAAAGATAAGCAGAACCATTGCTCTGTGGTTCGGAAATCAGAGGTCGGCTTCCGATAAAACCTGCCGAATGCGTATGCAGCAAATTGATTGCTCAGGCACGGCAGGTAGGGCTCACTGTCCGAAATCGCCGCGTGCTTCAAGAACACCGCGGCAAGGCACAAATGTTCATTGAGTGATTGAAACATTGCTAAATCAACGAGTTGACCTCTCTAACGAACGGTAGATTCTGCGCGGCCCGAATCTTGGGTCATGCTGCGTTGGCATAGGGCGACTGCGAGCCTCAAAGTGCCATTAGTAGGTCCGTATCTGCGCAAGCATCGGGCAAGAAACGTTCCCGATGTTACAGTTGGCCGTAAGTTCATTCAGGGCGGCCTCCAATCGCTTAAGTTCGATTATCTTCATACGCACATTGGAGATATGAAGCTCGGCCAGTTCCTTAACGGATTGGCAATCCTCGCTATCGCCTTCGGACAGGTTGAGAAGCACCTTTGCATCGGCAAGCGAAAAACCCAAGTCTCGGCACTTCCTTAGAAAACGAAGCCGTCCAACATCGTGCGCGGAGTACATGCGTCGATTATTCGATGCCCTTTCTGGTTTCGGCACGATCCCTTCGCGTTCGTAATAGCGGATAGTTTCAATTCCGACTCCGCTCTGCCGGGATGCTTCCCCAATCGCAAACATGTGAGATTTCCTGCCTTGATCCTGAAGTGGCTACAGACGTTATACGAGAAGTTGCTGTCTCTACAACTCCGCGCGTCATGGCTCATGAGGGAAACAGAATGCAGAAATACCTTAGCCTCAACTATTTGGGATCGCTATCAGCGCTTGGCGTCGCGACTTGCTGCGTTTTGCCCATGACAATGATGTTACTGGGGCTGGGCGGCAGTTGGTTGGCAATCTTTGGGAAGGTTGCGGCAGCGAGTTACTATGTGCTGACGATTTCAACGGCGCTCGTCGCGATATCGTGGCTGGTATCTTATCGGCGCGGTTCCTTACCGACGTTGAAATGGCGGCTTGCAGGAACGACTCTAATCAACGGCGTGGCTTGGGTCGTTGTGTTTAACGAGGCACGGATTAACGATTACCTGATCATGCAGATGTGAGACTATGACAAAACAAACTGTAGTCCTAGAAAGCACCCTGACTTGCCCGAAGTGTGGCCACAGCGAAACCGAGCAAATGCCAACGGATGCTTGCCAGTGGTTCTATGAATGCAAGTCGTGCAAAACAATTTTGAAGCCGTTGGAAGGCGACTGTTGTGTTTACTGTTCATATGCCACGGTCCCGTGTCCACCAATTCAGCTAGGCGATAGCTGTTGCGGATGAAGTGAAGGACGGCTTTGTCGGGCGAACTTGACCTGAGCCCCAAGTTACCTCCACCTCGCGGAGAGTCCTTGGGTTCGATTTGATGGCCTTACGCGGCCAGTTTGTCCATCGTTCTTTTCTCAGCAAATTCTCTGGGCGTCAGGTTTCCGAGCGCCGAATGTGGTCTGTGGGTGTTGTAGTCCTCCTGCCATTCTTCCAGCGTGTTACGGGCCTCGGCCAGTGAGCCGAAGAGCGTTTCGTTCAGACATTCATCTCGAAGCTTGCCGTTGAAGCTTTCGACGAAGGCGTTCTGCTGTGGTTTGCCGGGCGCGATATAGTGCCAGTCGATCCCAGTCTCTTGCACCCATCGCAGTATGGCCATGCTGGTGAATTCAGTGCCGTTGTCCGAAACGATTGTTCCCGGCATCCCGCGCTCGGAAATGACCCGGTCCAGTTCCCGTGTGACCCGCAAGCCTGACAGCGACGTGTCGGCCACCAGCGCCAGGTTCTCGCGTGTATGGTCATCCACCACGGCCAGGATACGGAAGCGGCGACCATCGGTCAGCGCATCAGATACGAAATCGAGGCTCCATCTCTGGTTCGGCCCATCTGGCACAACCATTGGCCTTCGCGTGCCCAGAGCCCGCTTTCTACCGCCCCTGCGGCGCACTTGGAGCTTCTCTTCGCGATAGATCCGACGGAACTTCTTGTGGTTCACTTGCCAGCCCTGCCGTTCGACCATCACATGCAGCCGCCGATAGCCGAACCGGCGACGTTCCTTGGCGACCGCCTTCATGGCATCGCGCAGCTCCGTGTCATCCGACCGACGCGTTTGATACCGCACCGTCGAACGATCCACGTCCAGAGCAGAGCAGAGCACGCCCGACGCTGGCTCACCTGATGAACCTCCATCAGATGAACCACCGCCTTCCGCTTGGCATCGGGCGTCACCACTTTTTTGAGTTCACATCCCGCAGCATTGCGTTGTCCAGCATCTGTTCGGCCAGCAACTGGACTTCGTCCCTGTTTCCGGACAGTTTCACTATTGACCCTATGCGGCCATTTTCCAAGTCATATTGTTAAAGGC
>NZ_JBXWTH010000081.1:0-1911 GCF_059613825.1 Ruegeria sp. SATB027 | reverse complement strand
GCACATGCCACATTTTAACGTCGAGTATTCCGGCAATCTGGAAGACAGGGTCGATATGAGTGGCTTGTGCGAATGCATCCGGGCCACGGCTGCCGGGATCAAGACATTTCCCCTGCCCGGTATTCGTGTCCGGGCCACGCGGGTCGATCACTATGCCATCGCGGACGGCAATCCGGCGCATGGGTTTGTTGATATCTCGATCCGCCTGCGCGCTGGCCGGGCTGCGGATGTCAAACGGGACGCCACGCAGCGCATTTTTGAGGCGGTTGAGGCCTATCTGTCCCCCGCCTTCGCCGGACATTCCATCGCGCTCTCGCTTGAGATGCGTGACATTGACCCAGACCTTTCGCCCAAGACCGGCACGATCCGGGACCATTTGGGCGCGACCAACCAGGAGACCTGATCCATGAGCGCACTGGATACGAATATCGAGAAGCTGGCGGGCTTTCTGGCCCGGTTTAAGGAAACCGGCATCAAGAACCGGATCGCGGGCGAAGATCGCGACGGTTCCGCAGGGGTGTTCCAATCCACCTCCCCGGTTGACAGGTCGGTGATCTGCGATGTCGCCCATGGCACAGCCGATGATATCGACGCTGCCGCCAATGCCGCCCACGCCGCATTTGCCGGTTGGCGCGACATGCCTGCCACCGAGCGGCGCCGCATCTTGCTGAACGTTGCCGATGCGATCGAGGCCCGTGCCGAGGAAATTGCGCTGTGTGAATGCTGGGACACCGGCCAGACCCTGCGCTTTATGTCCAAGGCCGCGCTGCGGGGGGCCGAGAATTTCCGGTATTTCGCGGATCAGGTGGTCCAGGCGCGGGACGGTCAGCACCTTAAGTCGCCGACCCTGATGAACATCACCACGCGCGTTCCGATTGGTCCGGTGGGGGTGATCACGCCGTGGAACACGCCGTTCATGCTGTCGACATGGAAGATCGCACCTGCTTTGGCTGCCGGGTGCACTGTGGTTCACAAACCGGCCGAAGATTCTCCGCTGTCCGCTCGCCTGCTGGTGGAGATCGCCGAAGAGGCCGGGCTGCCCAAGGGTGTGCTGAACACCGTGAACGGGTTCGGCCCCGATGCGGGTAAGGCGTTGACGGAGCATCCGTTGATCAAGGCGATCGCCTTTGTCGGTGAAAGCCGCACCGGCAGCATCATCACCAAACAAGGTGCCGATACGCTCAAGCGGATGCATCTGGAACTGGGCGGCAAGAACCCGGTTGTTGTGTTCGACGACGCCGATCTCGACCGGGCGCTGGATGCGGTGATCTTCATGATCTACTCGATCAATGGCGAGCGCTGCACGTCATCCTCGCGCCTGCTGGTGCAGGACACCATCAAGGACGCGTTCGAGGCAAAGCTGATCGAACGGGTCAACACCATCAAGGTCGGTCATCCGCTGGATCCTGCGACCGAGATCGGGCCCCTGGTGACCGAGGAGCATTATAACAAGGTGACTTCCTATTTTGACATCGCGAAAGAAGACGGTGCGACTGTCGCCGCCGGAGGTGTCAAGGTGGGCGACACAGGGTATTTCATTCGCCCAACCCTGTTTACCGATGCCAATAACCAGATGCGTATCGCGCGCGAAGAGATATTCGGCCCGGTTCTGACCTCGATCCCGTTCTCGACCGAGGACGAGGCGCTGCAGATTGCCAACGACACACCATACGGTCTGGCCGGCTATGTCTGGACCAATGACCTGACCCGCGCCTTGCGGTTCACCGACAAGCTAGAAGCCGGGATGATCTGGGTGAACTCGGAAAACGTCCGCCACCTGCCCACCCCGTTCGGCGGCGTCAAAGCATCCGGTATCGGCCGCGACGGCGGCAACTGGAGCTTCGAGTTCTACATGGAACAAAAACACGTCGGCTTCGCAACCGGAAATCACAACATCATGCAGCTCGGGAA
>NZ_JBXWTH010000080.1:0-1832 GCF_059613825.1 Ruegeria sp. SATB027 | reverse complement strand
TGTTGTCCCATTCGGTGCCCCTTTCATGGACAGGGGTAAAGTACCCCAGTGTCCGGAAACAGGGACGAAGTCCACCATCAAAAGTGGCCAAAATTCAGAACATTTATGGACGCTGAAGTTTTCCCTCGCCGATGCAGGGCTTGCCATTCTTAAGATGCCGCGCGATGAGCTGTTTTTGGCTTTTTCCGGGTGGTATGAAGCGGGTAGGTTTGGGCAAGTGATCCAGCCGCTCCAATTCAGGGAAGATGGTCAAGATTTCCTCTCGTGCTTCTTTTGAGATCGCTTTCAGGGCTTCAGGTCCAGTGAACAGACTTTCGGTAGGCGCACCGTTCGAGAAGATCACTTCGTGATCGTCGAGCAGGAAATGCCAGTAAGTGATGCTATCGAACTGTTCGAGCTGATCTATCCCTTCCAGTTTCGTGAGTTTGATGGCTGGGATCAAAACTTCCATTGTGTTGAACATCCGTTGCGCGATTTTGGATCGCACAAGAACCCGGTGCTGCGGAGACACCAGCAACTCCCGATTGGGTTGACCCGACCCCAGAGCGCCAGCCGCGATACGGATGGGCCGCAATTTGGGAGCCCGCATCAGGTCGATTGCATCGAGATCGCACGATCCGATCCACCGGATCGCCTGCATACCATTATCCATCGTCCGAACGAGATCACCTTCCGTAAGGCACTCGATCGGGCGCTCACCCTCAGACGTTTCAATCAGCGTCCCCGACGTGAAACAGATAATACGGCTCGATGCAAAGTCAGCATATTGGTGATTATCAGCACTGGAGGGGAACTGATCTATAGAGGTGATCGTGTATGTGACGCCTGTCTCTATTGTATCGCTAAAAACATAGTAAGCGCTATTGATGTTAGTTGGAGTTGTCGTGGTTGGATCGTAAGCGGGGTCGGTTGAATCAAAAATAAGTAGCTGCATAACCTGAATCGTGTCACCGGACACGGGGTGGGTCATCGTAAAATATTTTTCCCCACTCACAATAAGGTTGGTAACCGGACCAAGTATGGCATCGACATGTGGGGCGCCACTCACGTCAACAATCGAAGCAAACTGGCCGGTTCCTCCGCTCAATTGCTGTTCCGTGAATATTCCACCAAAAAATTCGTTGTTCTCGGACAGAACGGCATCGTCATCTTCAATGGAAATGAAGATGTTTGGATTGTCATTTACTGTGAAGTTGCCACCGATCAGGTTGGAATCCGTGACATCTGTGTGCCTTACAACTTCCGCATCAGTAATTTGAATGGTCATCCGTTCCCCCCAGAAGATGTTTCGCCGATGTTAGAAACCGCCTCTGACGACGGTACCGCAAGTGCGCATGCGCCGCCCGACAACGCGGATATTTGGCTCCGCGCAGAACACCTTGCCTTGGCCGATCGCATGACCAAGACCTTGACCTCTGGGCGCTCGAACCGCATCCGTTGCACAACGTCAGACAGTTCAATGTCGCCCCCCAGATCGTAGCTGTTCAACCTCAGCTCATAGCCGTCAAATAGCCCGCCCCTCTCATCTACATCCATGGAAAGCCAGGCAATCGGCCCGCCATACTCCACTTTCCAATGACGGTACTTCGAAGGATCGGTCTGAAAATCGATCACTTTGGTCATGGCGGGTGGCTCCTGCGCACGGGCGCTACTGTTTGGCGCATTATATTTCATATAACAAGGATAGAAATGTCTTTTTTTCAATTTCCCGTGGATTGGACTTCGTCCCTGTTTCCGGACAGTTTCACTATTGACCGGCTCTGTTGCACAAATCGGATTTTGAGCGCAGTTCCCCTTTCCCCGGACGGACTTATCCTACGGGCTCTGTGACA
>NZ_JBXWTH010000079.1:0-46674 GCF_059613825.1 Ruegeria sp. SATB027 | reverse complement strand
GCCTTTAACAATATGACTTGGAAAATGGCCGCATAGGGTCAATAGTGAAACTGTCCGGAAACAGGGACGAAGTCCAGATTTGCCCCATGAGCAAAGTTGAAACATTCATCGCACCGGAAACCATCGAAACCATCTCGCTCTCCGATCTCTACCTGTCTGATCTGAACCCACGACAGGAGGTTGGTGAGGAAGGCATTACACTCTTGGCCGACAGTCTGGTTATGTGCGGCCTGATCCAGAACCTCAGCGGTCTGCGTGATGCGGACGGCAAAGTTGCCATCGTTGCCGGTGGCCGCCGCCTGCGGGCCTTGAAGATCGCCGTGACCGAGCGTGCTGATCTGGCACAGGTTCCAGTGAAGGTGACCGACAATCCCTTCGTGGCCGAACAATGGGCCAATGCGGAAAACACCGCCCGTGAGGAACTGGACCCGGTAGACGAGGTCCGTGCCTATGGCAAGATGGCCGGGAAATCCCTGTCTGTTGCCAAGATCAGCAATGCGTTTGGCGTGACCGAAGCCCATGTGCGCCGCCGTCTTGCGCTGGCGGGTCTGCCCGCCGCCGTTCTGGATGCGCTCAAGGCGGGTGAGATCAGCATGGGGCTGGCCAAGGCCATGACCGTCAGCACCGAAGAAGAGAAAATTCTGGAGGTGCTGGAACAGGCCCAGGAATGCCGATGGTTCAGTGAGTATGATGTCAAACAGGCCCTGACGTCTGAGGCCGTCAGCAGCACCAACCGCAAGGCCGTGTTTGTGCGGCAGGAGGCCTACGTTGACGCGGGCGGCACGATTACTGCTGATCTCTTTGCCGATGAAACCCTGTTCAATGACGGCGAACTACTGGATCGGCTGTTTGCCGAGAAACTGGCGGCTGAAGCGGAAAAGCTGCGCGAAGCGGAAGGCTGGGACTGGGTGGACAAATGTGATGAGAGCTACATCACCTATGGGTTCTCGGGCATCGAAGGCATGCACCGTCTGGAGATGGTGAGCCGGGAGTTCACCGAAGAACAGGCGGAACGGTATGACGAACTTGCTGAACTCTATGAAGGGGAGGCTCTGGACGCGGAGTGTGAAAAGGAACTAGCCGCGCTCGAGGACTATGCCGCGCCGTTCTATTCCGACGCGCAGCGCAAGCTGTCCGGTGTGATTGTCTATGTCGGTAACAATGGCGAGATTAAAACATCATCGGCCTATGTCGCGGCGGAACATGTGCAAGCCGCCATTGAGGCTGGTGTTCTGGCTCCGGTCAAAGAGCCGGAGATCAAAGAAGCATCAAAACCGGCCTATTCGCAGAAATTCATAGACGACATGGGGGCGATCCGGCTGGCAGCAGTTCAAACGGCTCTGCTGGACAAGCCGGATTATGTGCTGAGCCTGTTTGCTTTCTACGCAACCCCGGCCTCCGGTCTGACCAGCAACCTGTTTGGGTTTGGCTATGGTGGTGCCGAGCGGAACAAACCTGAGATTGACGACCAGTTCATCCTCGATCCGCGTCTTGGAGGGGAGCGGGATGAAGCGGCGGAGGCAGCCTATGACCAGTTCCAGGAGATGGCCGCACAAGGCAGCGTGGAGGCGTTCAAAGCGTTTCACGATCTGGGCAAAAAGACCCGCAATGGAGAGATCACAGCTTTTCTTGCGAGGCGGTTCCTGACCCAGCGCCCGGAGTTCATGGCAGAGATCGCGGCTGAGATTGGCGCTGACATGCGCGCGATCTGGACCCCGTCGGCTGAGAACTGCTTCAAGCGCCTGAAAGGCTGGCAGCTGGATGATCTCTACAAAGACCTGCTGGACCTGCACGTCGACACCGACATGTTCAAAGCCTTCACGAAATCCAAGAAAGGCGCGAAGAACGAGGCGCTGCACAAGCTCTTCAATGATCCAGAGCATCAGGCTGCACTGGGTGTGACCGAGGCACAGAAAGCCCGGATTGACACGTGGGTGCCCGATTGCTTCTGAAACTGGCAGGGCAGGGCGCAATGCGCCCTGTCTCGGCCAGCAACCTTGATCATAAAAAATCTTGGATTTTGCCGTGATCGTACTTGAAGCTGCCATATTCAAGGTATATATTTTTGATACATACCAAATGGAGGCGCCAATGCCACAAACAACGGTTGCAAAAGTATTCATGACGGGTCGGTCTCAGGCGGTTCGGTTGCCGAAAGAGTTCAGGTTCAGCACGGATGAAGTGCGGATCAGAGCCGAAGGTTCACGGGTGATCCTTGAGCCTATCGAAAACGATTGGGAATGGTTGCGCGACCTACACAAGTTGGGTCCGTTGGATGATGATGCTGTGCAGGCAGCAGAAGAAGACTTGCCCCCACAAGACCGCCCTGAACTGGATATTTTCAAGTGAAATTCTTGCTCGATACCAATGCAGTCATTGCGGTAATAGCGGGAAATAACGGTTTGATTTCTCGCCTGTCGGAACATGTCCCAAGTGACTTTGCTGTACCCTCTGTTGTTATGTATGAACTCTATTGGGGAGCATACAAAAGTGGAAAAGTTGCTGAGAACGTGGCGCGCGTAGACGCGCTCAGGTTCGAAGTCTTGGACTTGACTGCTGCGGATGGAAAAGCTGCTGGGCTGATCCGTGCCAATCTGAAGGTGAAAGGTACGCCGATTGGGGCTTATGATTTATTGATTGCAGGTCAGGCCGTTGCCCGTTCACTTATCCTGGTCACCAACAACGTCAAAGAGTTTTGCCGGGTTGAGAACCTGAAATATGAGGACTGGCAGACATGACCAACGTCACCGCACCGACCGCCACAGAGAGCACTATGCGCCGCGTCTGGAAATCCGGGCAAATGTTTGTCGGGTTCCATACGGATCAGAAGGGCAAACCGCGCGAACAGCCAAAGCTCTGGCCGCCCAAGAACGGCAGCGCGTCGATCCATGGTGACCCCAACGCGCAAGAGGCCATCGTTGTTGTCAAAGCCGCTGATCTGGAGGCGGCACAAGATGTGCAGATCAAGCTGCACCCAAACCGCATTGTTGTGCGCCGCGATGCGGATATGTGGTGGCAGGGTGTGGCGGTGGATGAGCATTCCGTGACGGTCCGAATGGCCGACAACACGATCATCGAAATCCGCCATGACGGATCGGTGAAACGCCGCTCGCTCCAGGATGAAACCCATGTTGAAGCGGATGGCAGCATCTTCAAGTTCACCGAGTTTGCCGAGGCGCATATGACGGGGGACGGGGTGGAAATGACCCGCCGCACCGAGGATCGCATCGCCACCATCACGGCCGACGGTGTTGTTGATCGCGCGCGCAAGCGTTAGCCTGAACTCAATACCTCCAGAATTTCCCCAAGGTTAAACTGTGGCCCGCTTCGGTGGGCCTCTTTCTTGGAGCGGCATTCCGCGGCCTCTGCCCATGCTCTGGTTGTGCGGCCAGGCGCACACGTGCGATAGGTCACGTGGGTCGCCGTGATATCGCGGCGAAATCCACCCCGCCAAATTGAGTCCGGCTGATCACCTGATCCGCGCAGGCGCGGCTCAGGGCCGGACCGCCCGGTCTTTGGCCTCCGCCAATTGGAACGGGCAACTTGCACCGCTCGTAATCCTTAATCCTTTGCTACGAGGGTCATACCGATCCAGAAAGGCCACCCGCGCCATGAACTGAGCGCTGCGCCTGTGTCGGGCCGAGGTGATGTTGCCGCCGCAAACCACATCGCTTTGTTCGTATGTTCCGTCGGCAGCGGTCCCAGAAATTCTTGCCCGTTATCTGGTCTGACAGTTTCAAACCCGTTGCCAGAAAAGATCCTCGCTGGCCCGTGTTTCTGAAGTGATGAACATAAACGGGCAGTCGGGGAAGACGCGCAGTGCCCGGCCCGGGCACTGCGCTTCAACAAGGAATTTCCCCTGCGCCTGCGGCGCATTCCGCGCGAACCAAATTCCCTGCTGACATCCCCTTGATGCCCGCTTTTCCCATGTTCATCGAAACACGTCATAGCAAGGATCAAACAATGGCAACTCAAACTCTGAAACTGAACGTCAAGACCGGTGAGAAAGAAGGCAAGACTTTCTGGGATCGCTGCGGGGTTCTCTTCGTCAACACGGATGAAACCGGCAATATCACCTCGATCCAGGTCAAGCACAACATGTTCCCCGGCGTCGAGATGGTGGCCTTCCCAAAGCGGAACGATGACGAGCCCGTCACCGAATGACGAAAGGGCAGGGCGGCGCAAGCCGCCCTTTCTTTTGCTCCGGCCGCAGGCCGGACCACATATGCGCCACAGGTGGCGCGCGGCCGAACGGCCGGGCAGGGACATCGCCCTACCGCAACGCGGCAGTTCGCACCCCTGCCACACCCGCCGCGCAGGCGGCGGGAAACTGAGCGCGCTGAGGCGCGCGGAAAATGCCATACTGAACTTGAACGTGCCGGAATGTGACGGGCGCTGTTCGGGCAGCTCCCGCTTCGCGTGATTGCCCTGCGCCGGTCCACCGGCACCCACGCCTGCTGGTTGGAAAAGGGGCGGAACCCATTTCCCGGGGTGGAGATTGCCTCCAAGAGCAAAACTGTTCCGAGGGCAATTTGAGAAAATACGGATTTCTAAAATCACCCCCGGTTTCCTCTTGGAGTGTATGACAGGATAATGTAGTTGTGTTACAAATCAAAATACAACTAAAGATTGATACTCAACTGGGTGCGTATTGAGCGAGAGCAGACCTTCTGACACCACCGTCTTTTCCGTGCGTTTGCCAGTGGATGCGCTGGAGCGTCTGGAAGCGGCCGTGGACGCGCTCGGTGCCAAGAGCCGCAATCAGATTATCCAGCGACTGATCTATCGACTGATCGGGTATCTCGATCCGGACCCGGCCCTGGTGGAGCTCTGGCAGAAGCACTTGCGTCAGGTTCAGGGTGGATACACCAACCTCAACCAGCTTGCGAAGTCGGCCAAGCGCGGCACGGTGATCTGGACGGATGATGACCACCGCGACGTCGAACATCTCCATCGCGCGATCATCCAGCACCGGCAAGATTTGAAGGCGATGATCACTGCCGCCCGCCGAAACCGAGAACCAGAATCCGCCATTCGCCGGATCTTGCGCGACGACGATTGGACACCCGAAAAATGAACGCCGTTGCCCGCGATCTGACAGCCGGAGACTTCCTGGAACTTGCCTTCCGTGAGGCTCAGAAGGGTGTCGATCGTTCCAAGCAAATCAATCAGCAGCTGCAGACCGCAAAGCGCATGAAGTTCATGGTTTCGCGGGCCTCATCCATCAAGGCGCGGCTTGGTGCCGTGGTTGGAAAGCCCGAGGCAGTTGTGAAACACGTCCGCAAAGGTGGGGTAAAAAACGCGCATGAGCTGCGCCGCCAGATCAACTATCTGACCGTCCGGGCAGAGGGCGTGTTGGACATCCGAGACAATGGCGTGACCCCGCTCGATGCGGATCAGGTCAGTGATTTGATCGAGACCTGGGCCGAGGATTTCAACGGGAAAACCAACTACGGTTACACCCGTCACATGATCGTTTCTTTTCCCGAAGGCACCTATCCGGACGCCGCGCATGAGGCCGGTTTAGAGTTCGCAGATCGGCTATTTGGCAGCGGTAACTTTGGCGATACCTGGGACTACCTGACTGTGTTCCACAACGACACTGACAACCCCCATGTCCACATCGTTGTGAACAACCGTGGCGTCGAACATGGGCAGTGGTTGGCTATGGGTATGAGCAGCGAAATGAACATCGACGTTCAGCGCTCTATCCAGGTCGAGGTTGCTGAGGAATACGGAATTGAGCTAACCGCAACGACCCGCCTTGAGCGCGGATTGCGGCAGGAAGTCGAGACCGATACGTGGAAAGTTCAGGCCGGAATGGCGGTTGTTGAAAGTACCCCGGAAGTCGAAGTTACGGCCCGCGACATGGCCGCCGATGTGATGACTCTATCCATCGCAAGAATGTCCGATCTGTTTGATGAGCGCGCCAACGCCATCAAAGACCGGATCGAAGAGTTTGCCATCCAACTCGTAGAAGGAGAAAGCCCAGTGACTTCAAGATTGGAACACTTACTGGATCAGGCCCATCATTTTGATGATTACGGTGAGCCGGGAGACCCGTCTTATGTGTCGCCCGAAGTCATGAGTAACTTGCGGCGGCACATCGAATTAGGTGGTTCTGAAGAAACAATCACGCCCGAGTTGAAGGCTCAGGTTGATGCCCATATCAGCGACGTTCGGGACAACGAACAGAGCCATCCGTATCTGTCTGCCCTTGCTGATATTGTCGATGACAAGGAGTTCCAGGCGTCCGCTGATTATGCCCCGGCAGCACGCCGCTACGAGGTCTATATGAAGGACACCTTGGGCGAGGGGGCCTATGAGGACTTCCAGTCTCAGACCAAAGAATTGCTGCAATCAATCGACAAGATGGAAGGTCTTGCTCGTGAGGTTGACGACCCAAATCTGCGTGTCGCTATGGACCTTCAGATCGGCGAGCTGAAGGGCGATGTTGCGGATCTGCGCACTAACGATCCAGACCTTCAAGCCTTCATCATCGAGGACCGGCGCTACTCAACGATGATGGGAGTGGGCACCGCTGAAATGGATGTCTTGGACTATCCAGAGGCCGACAAGTGGGCGGCGATCCGCAAGGAAGTCACCGACAGGGCCAGCAGCTACGGCCTTGATGGCGAGGCGTTCGTTGCCCGCTTTGGCGACCATCACAACGTCACTTTGGGCACTACAATGGGATGGCGCAGCGACGACATTTCGACCGCCGCAGCCCACTTCCAGGCTCAAGGATTGTCGGACAGCCACAACCGGGCAGAGGCCGTTGTTGACGAGCTGCACCAGCTTGCTTCTTCCAGGATCATCGCAATCTCAGAAGAACTTTCAGACGTTCACGCCCACGCAACGCACCCGCTCTTGCAAGGGCGGGGCGACGATGACGGACACAGCCTATAAGGAGTTCACCCGGTCTGCCTGATGAGCGCGCCAACGCCGTAGGTAGATCCATCAAAGAGTTTTCCATCAACTCGCAAAGGAAAACTATGGTTTCGCGTACAGACTATCTTTTGAACGAAGTCGAACACTTCGCACCCTATTCCCAATTTGATCAATCCGCCCCGCGCGAGGATCGCGTTTCTGAGCAGATCGACATCATCAAGAAAGAACAGCAGGCGATGGGCTTTGATCGTGCAGCCATCGCTTCAAAGAGCTTCGACATCGAGGACCAGGCCAACCGACGAGTTGACGAACATACGGCGCAACAAGATCTGGTCGAAGAACTGAAAATCGAATTGGAGGCTGCGGAGCGGTCGGGGGAGCCGGTAGATCTGAATGATATGCAGGCTTTGGTTTATCTGCACATGAACGATGCTCAGGAATACGACCTGTATCATCCCTACTATTCGTCCCTTGCGGATCTGTCCGGCGACAAAGGGTTTCAGGATTCCGACGACTACCAGTCGCCCGGTGATCGCTATGTTCAGTATATGCAATCCGCTCTGGGTCAGGCCGGTTTCGAGAACTACGAACAGCAGACCAAGGACATTGTGAACTCCATCGAGAACATGGAGGCTCTTGCACGAGAGGTCGAAGACCCGCATCTGCGTGCTGCAATGGACGTGCAGATCGGAGAGCTGAAGGGCGATGTTGCCGAGCTACGCCCATACGACACCAACCTGCAGGCGTACACTGTTGCTGACGACAGTTACACCACATCCATGAATGCGACCGAGTTGGACAACCTGGACCCGTCCGAGGCCGAAAAATGGCTAGCAGTGCGTGACGACATTGTTGCTACCGTCAACAGCTTCGGTCTCGACGGAAACAAGTTCCTGGCCCGCTACAACGATCATGGCAGCGTTTCAGTCGGCACCACGGCGACTTGGCGAGACGCGGACATTTCCACCGCCGCCGCCCACTTTGACAGCCAAGGCGTTCAGGACAGCTACGAGCGCGCCGAGGCCGTTGTCGGTGAGCTGCACCAAGTTTCATCCAGCAAGATTGCCGCAGTGGTGCAAGAGATTGTCCATACCCGCGAACAGGCCACCCACGTCCATGAAGATGATGGACACAGCCTTTAACCACGGAGGACATTATTGATTATTGTTCGCGCTGGTGAATGTGTTGCCGGGAACAGCGAGACCACCGGGTTGGAGTAATGTGGGGTCTGTTCCGATTGGGACGGACTCTTGTCCTTGGGCATTTCGGGCTTTCGCTGCACCACGTTTGAGCAGGTAAGATGCGGACTTTGCCGCCATTGCCCTTCCCGGCGTTTGCTGACGCAGCATCCGATCGCAAGTGCGGCATGCTAGTAGTTGCTTTGCAGCCGAAGTTGCCAGAGCGGTCATCCGAACCAGTCTGAGGTGCGAAATTCAAACCGCTTTTTCGCTGCAGTCAGGATCGACTATCAAAGAGCGGACGAAACGGGGATTCCGTGCGGCGCTCCTATTGCCGTGCGTCGCTTCGTTGTCAGAGCGGCGACTGCAAGCTCGGTTTTGCCTGACGCAATTGATGTGACTGGGTCACCACCTGCCATGGGTCGGCATTTCGGAATTACCGCATTCTTCAGATCTAGCTGTGGAATCTCATGAGGTTGTTCAGATCCAGGCCTGATCGGCTAATCGGTGTTTTTCGTTTTATCCCGGGTTGTGCCTGCGCCAATAGCCACTCACGGTAATTCCCGTTCAAATCGTAGAATGCGTTTTCACTATGTCGGCAGCCGGGTGGCCGGCTGCTACAATGCTGGCCATCTTTCTCAAGCGGTTACCGGCATGGTGGAAAAACATCGTGTAGCTTTCACAAAAGTAATTGTGCCCCGGCTCGCCGTCGCGTGCGTCAGAAAAGCGGTGTTTCGGGCATCCACCATTGCAGGCGAAACGGAAACTACAGGCGCGGCACTGTGCGGTCAGTTTGTCGGCCTTGTCGTGGCCAAACTCTTGTTGGCGGCCCGCCCAGACCATTTCCCGCATCGGCGTTTCAGATATATTTCCCAGCCGGTACTCGGGATAGACGTAATGGTCACAGGAATAAAGGCTTCCGTCGTGCTCCAGTGCCAGCCCGTTGCCGCATGTCTCGGCAAAAATGCAGAGCGACGAGCCTCGTCCCATCCAAAGGCCAAGCTGTACATCGAAGAACTGGACAAAATGCTTACCGATGTCGCCCTTGAACCAGGCGTCGAACACATCGCACAGGAACTTGCCATAGGCGCGAGGACTGACGCTCCAGGGCGTGACGGTGTTCCCCGGATCCATGTCCACCTGGGGCGCGGACGCAAGCGCACCTCCGGAACTGCGTTCGGCGATGGGGATGAACTGCATGAACTCAATCCCCAGCCGCTTCAGAAATTGATAGACTTCCTTGCCCTTGCCACCATTGGCCCGATGCACGGTGGTCAGCGCGTTGTGCGCGACCTCGTACCGCTGAAGTATCTCAAGCCCCCGCATGACCGAGTCAAAGGTCGGCCGCCCGGCGCGGTCGATCCGATACCGGTCGTGGATCTTCTTCGGGCCGTCGATGCTGATCCCGACGAGGAAGTCGTTGTCGTGGAGAAATGAGCCCCATTCGTCGTTCAGTAGAATTCCGTTGGTCTGAAAGGCATTGCTGATCTTCACGCCTGCCGGCGCATATTGCTTTTGCAGTTCGACGGCACGCTGAAAAAAATCTATCCCCAGCATCGTTGGCTCCCCACCTTGCCAGGCGAAAGTCACTTCGGGCATTCCGGCCTCAAGCGAGGCTTCAATCAACTGCCGGGTGTAGCTCTCCAGCACGTCGTCGGTCATTCGGAACTTTTTTTCCGTGGGGTAGAGTTTCTCCTTCTCCAGGTAATAGCAGTATTCGCAGTTGATATTGCAGCGCGGCCCGATGGGCTTGGTCATGATGTGAAAATGTCGAGGGCGCTGCAAATTGTGACTCCAATATTATTCCGCGCCGATGGGGGACGCTGAGCGCCCCACAAAGCCGGATACCAATGCTTCAAAGCGACGGGCAGCTTTCGCGCCTTCGGCTTTGACTTCCTCGTGATCAAGTTTGCCTTCACCCAATCCAGCACCAAGGTTGGTAATTAGGGACAGTGCCACAACCCGCAAACCCATCGACCGGGCCAGTATTGTCTCGGGTACAGTTGACATTCCAACGGCGTCGATCCCTAGCAGGGCTGCCAAGCGTACCTCGGCGGGTGTCTCGTAACTCGGGCCTGAGAACCAGCCATAAACGCCTTCGGCGAGCGTAATGCCCTGATCCAGAGCGGTCAGTCGCATTGCGTTGCAATGCTCCTGATCATAGGCCTCCGTCATGTCAACAAAACCGGCATCTCCGGTATTGCCGATTAGTGGGTTCCGTCCAGACCAGTTGATATGATCGGTAATCAGCATCAATGTCCCGGGCCGTAGTTCTGTGCGGGTTGAGCCAGCGGCATTGGACAGGACCAATTTCGAAGCACCCATGGCGGACAGAACCGACAAAGGGAGCCGCATAGCGTTTGGATCGCCGTGTTCGTAATAGTGTGACCGACCCGCGAACATCATGACCGGCACCCCGGCGAGCTTACCGATGATCAGGTGTCCGGAATGACCCGGAACTGTCGAAACGGGAAAGCCGGGAAGTTCTTCGTACGAAATGGCAGTTGCATCTGACATCTGATCGGCCAGCCCGCCAAGACCGGAGCCCAGCACAATCCCCATCGCTGGGCAGAAATCCCCCGCACGGTCGCGAATAGCGTCCAGGCAAGTGGAAACAACTGCCTGGTTGTCCTGTTTTTCCTGTGCCATCAGTCGGCCTCCTGCCAGCGCAGCACCCATTTGCGCAACCGCACGACGAGGACAAAGTTGCCGACACCCAGAAGCCCGGAAATCAGGGTAATTGCGTAGAGCTGATCTGCACGGAAACTGTCCATCGCAGTGACGATAAGTGACCCAAGCCCGGTGCGCGAGAAAAAGAACTCGGCGACGATCGCAGCAATGATCGAGGCGGTGAAAGCGACTTCGTGCGCGGCCATATAGTACGGCACAGCCGAGGGCCAGCGGACTTTCCAGAATACCTGCCAGCGGCTCGCGTTGAGGACGTGCAACCGGTCCAGTAGTCCTTTATCGGCTGCCCGCAATCCGGCAGCGACATTTGCCAGCAGCGGGAAAAAGGTGACCAGGAAGACGATGATAATCTTGGGTAATGAGGTCCGTCCCAGCGTGATGATCAGGATTGGTGCAATTGTTACGAAAGGGATATTCTTGATCACAACCATCCAGGGCATCAGGAAATGCTCGGACGATGGGCGATAAACGAACAGGATCGCAAGGGCGACGGCAAAGATGTTCGCGATGGCGTATCCGACAAGCGCTCCCCACATGGTGACGCCAGTGTGGTAGAGCAGGCTTTTCCACTCGGTGGCAATAGTCTTCATCACAACCATCGGAGGCGGCAGAATGAAAGGCTGGAGCCCCGAGATAATCACCAGCAATTGCCAAATGATCGGAATGGAAACCAGCATAAGGATATAGGACTTGCGGACCGACATCAGACTGCTCCTTCCATGTCTTCAACAGCGTAGAGTTTTCGGCGAACTTCAAGCACGAGATCACCAAACTCTTCGGTAGTTTTTAGGTCTCGCTTGCGCGGGCGCGGCAGATCCACCGTGACAACGGTGTCGATCTCACCCGGCCGGGCACTCAAGATGACAATACGGTCGGCCAGCATTACGGCCTCTTCGATTGAATGGGTTACCAGAATTACTGTTTTCGGGTTCTTTAACAGAACTTCGCCCAACCATTCGGCCATTGCCTCCTTGGTCATTTCATCAAGCGCGCCAAATGGTTCATCCATTAACAGATAGTGCGGATTGTGCACCAAGGCGGCCGCGATATTGACCCGTTGCTGCATCCCTCCCGACAGTTTGTGGGGGTGGTGATGCTTGAACTGCCCCAGCCCAAAGTCCTCCAGTAGTTTCTCGGGATCAAGACCATGCGAAACCGTGGTAATGTCGAGTGTCATCTTCACGTTTTCCAGCGCGGTGATTGATGGCACAAGTGCCGCTTTCTGGAATACAAAGCCCAAGTCTCGGGCAATGCGTGCTTCCTCTGGTTTCTGGCCACCCAGAAGCACTTTCCCGCTGGTCGGCTCCTCCAGCCCCAGGGTATGGCGGAGCATGGTTGTCTTGCCGCAACCCGAGGGTCCAATGAGGGCAATGAACTCGCCCTCATCTATGTCGAGGTTGATGTCTCGAAGGGCTTCGACTTTGCCAAAGCTCTTGGACAGGTTTTGGAATGAAATACCCTTCTTCATCGTTGTCCTCAGTCGCAGGAGATGGTGTCCATGAACCCGTATTGTACGAGTGTCGCGGTGTTTTCGTCCCAGAACTCCGGCTTCGAGCCCATCAATTCGTCACCATCTTCGCCACGGATCAGAAATTCCTGACGCTCGAACCTGAACATGATAGATTCCTTGGTCAGGTGAGGAGCGTCGATTGCGTATTCAAGTGCAATCTCTGCGGACTTTTCCGGCTCATCCAGCAGAAACTTCAGGCCTCGATAGGTCGCACGCATGAACCGTTCTGCTACATCGCGTCCGGCAGGATCGTCCAGCATCTCATCTGTCATGACGATGATGCCGGTCTTGTTGTCAAAGGCAAAGTCACGCCACATGATCCCGTTCCAATCATATCCTTTCGCCTCGATGTCGCGTGTCTGGTTGAACACCCAGCCGAGATAGAAGTCGGCCGTTTCCGTATAGAGAACGTCCGGTGCGAAGCCGGCCTTGATCACTTCGACGCTGTCGATTGGGACTCCGGCCTTATCCAGCATGATCGGAAGGAACTGCAGGAAAGGCGCGCCGCCGACGATCCGTCCTTGCAGGTCCTGCGGGGTCAGGTCACGGCCCTGAAGTTCCGGGTTGATGGTGAGCAGAACGCCAGGAGCACCCTGGAGGATGTTGCCGACTACCTTGATCCCGGTGATCGGTGTTGGCGAGGTCAGCGCCTGAGGCACATAAATGCCTGAAGCATGCACGGCGATGTCGACAGCGCCGCCAGCCAGGGTCTGAATGTGGTTCTTGCCTGGACCACCAGCGACCAATTCGATCTCCAGACCTTCATCGGCAAAGTAGCCGTTGACAATGGCGTTGTAGAAGGGTGCCTGCTCGTCGTTCAGGACCCAAGGCATCCCCACCCGCAGCTTGACGGTCTCAGCCAGCGGCGCATTGGGAACCAGGTTGTTCGGATCCGGCATCACTTCGCTGGTGACATAGCTGGACGCGGGCACGACCTTTTGCACACAGGCCAAAGCATCTTCGTATGACATCTTGGCGACACTGTCGGCCTGGCCTGCCAAAGGCACAGCCGCCAAAAGGGCTGCCGCGGCAGTTTGTTTCAGAAATCGCATGTATTCCTCCCAGTCAGGTTTTTGGTATCAATGGCTGGTCAAAGGGACCGGGCATTGGATGAGTTGAATTCGGGCGGATGGTCCTCACGGAATCGCACGGGCACCGAGAATGGCTCGCGTGGATCAAAAAGAGTGGTCACGAATTTCATGACATTCCTCCCGGTAGGAGCGAGCCTAATTGACAGCATTCCCATCGCGTAGATACTAAGTTGGGCAAAAGGCATATACAGTGGCTATATAGAAATGTTCCCAGAAAAACCGAGATTTCCGAACATGGCCCTGTTGCGGCAGTTCGTAGAAGTCGCAAATGAACGTGGGATTGCACGGGCGGCGCGCAGTCTTAGCATGACCCAGCCTGCACTGTCCAAGAATCTCAAGCGGCTTGAAGAGACGGTCGGGGCGACTCTGTTTGAACGCCATACCAAGGGTACGGCCCTGACAACAGCAGGTCAGGCGCTCTATCAGCGGGCTTTGAAAATCATCCTGGAATATGAGCATGCCTTGCAGGAGGTGCAAAATGCCCTAACCAGGGATGAAGGCATCTTGCGGATTGGCGCCGGGCCGGTTTTTGCCTCGACAATCATCCCGGCCGCCATTCCCAGGTTTCAGAGGCACTATCCAAAATACCGTATCTCCGTGAAAACCATGCCTGCCGAACAGCTTCAGGAAGAACTCGAGCTGGGTCGAGTCGATATGATCGCCAGTGTCATTCTGAAACGTGACCGCACTGATCAGGTTCAACGTCCCGTTCGGCTTGCCGGTTTGTCGATATTATGTGCTGCAGACCACCCCCTGACCTCCATCCCGGCGCCGGTTGCCCTGGAAGAGGTGGTCAGGTACCCGTTTGTTTCGTTTGAACCCGATCATGAACTGATCCGTAAACTGGCGCATATTTTAAGCGATAACGGCGCTCCGCCGCCGCGATACCGGGTCGAAACGAACTCGATATTCGGAGCCATCGAGCAGGTTCGCAGCGGATCACACCTGATGTTCGGATCCTCTTTGCTGACGGATTATCCCATAGGAACCGGATTGGTAAATCTGCAGGTCGGGGTGGATCTTGGCGACTACAAAATGGGCTTCATCCTACGCAAAGGCCAGGAGGATCTGCCTGTATATCGCGGTTTCATGAATATCGTTCGGCAGGAGGTTATACGCGACGTAGAGAATAGATATAGCCAAAATGACTAACTTTTGGACTTTTTGGAATTAGCTCTGAGCTTTCGGCTTGTCATAATTTGAAAGGAATCCTGACAAGAGTGGAAGCATCATGGAAGACTTTCCTGGCAAAATTAGACGGACAGTAGACGAATCGACGCCATACTGGCCAGAACGTACGCAAAGTCGCTCGCAACGCCCCAACGTCATTACCGTTTTGCTTGACGACACCGGTTGGGCCGATTTCGGCTGTTTTGGATCAGAAATACGCACACCCAACATTGATGTGCTGGCTTCCGGCGGGGTTCGCTACACGAACTTTCATGTTACACCACTTTGCTCTCCAACCCGTGCTGCGATGTTCACAGGTCGAAATCACCACGCGGTTGGAATGCGTTGCTTGGCAGATACCGATACCGGCTTTCCCAACGGGCGCGGTTCAGTGCCTGCCGACATTCCAATGTTTCCGGCTCTCCTGCGGGATCGGGGCTATGGGACGTTTCTTGTTGGAAAGTGGCATTTGACCCCGGCACACGAGGTGACTGCCGCCGGCCCATACAACAACTGGCCGCTGGCGCGCGGGTTTGATCGGTTCTATGGGTTGCTTGGTGGATGTACCGATCAATATGCGCCTGAATTGTGCCAGGACAATCACCAATTCGAACCCGAACTGGATGAAGACTATCACCTGACCGAGGACCTTTGTGATCGGGCTATTACCTATCTGCGTGACCACATGTCCTTGCGGAGTGAGGATCCCTTCTATTTGAACCTGGCCTTCGGGGCGACGCATGCACCCTTGCAGGTTCCCAAGCGATACATCGAGCCGTATGTGTCGGTGTTTGAAAAAGGGTGGGACAAAACCCGCGAGGACCGTCTTGAACAACAAAAACGGATGCGACTCGTCCGGAAGGACACCACCCTCGCCGAGCGCAATCCTGAAGTGCCTGCCTGGGACAGTCTCGACGAAGACCAGAAACTGCTCTTCACCCACCTTCAGGCTGCGTATGCAGGTTTTTTGGAGCACACGGATGAACATCTTGGTCGGGTCGTGGCCGAGTTGAAGCGGTTGGGGATTTTTGAAAACACAATTATTCTGGTCATGTCCGATAACGGTGCCAGCCGCGAAGGTGGCGAGAATGGTGCCGTTGATGTGAACGCCCCATATTCAGGCAAACCGCAATCGGTCGAAGAGCAACTGAAACGGTTGGACAAGATCGGAGGGGCCGAAGGCCCGGCGCACTACCCTCAGGGTTGGGCGATGGCTGGCAACACGCCTTTCCGTCGCTACAAGCAATTTGTCGAACTTGGCGGGGTTCGTTCACCGTTGGTGGTCAGTTGGCCCGGCGGCATTTCGGACGAAGGAGCGATCAGAGATCAGTTTTTGCATGTCATCGATGTGGCTCCGACTTTGATGGAGCTTACCGGTGACCGTCATGGTGCAGAGTTTGATGGGCAAAGTTTTCAGCACACATTCGATCGCGCAGAGGCTCCGGCACCGCGCAGTGTTCAGTATTGGGAAATGTTTGGTCGACGTGCAATCTTTGCTGACGGTTGGAAAGCGATCAGCACCCATGAAAAGGGCGACGATTACGAGCAAGACCAATGGGCGCTCTACGACACCAATTCGGATTTCTCCGAATCCACGGACGTTTCGCGTACACACCCGGACCGGCTGGAAGAGTTGAAGGACTTATGGTGGCACGAAGCCGAGGCCAACTCGGTGCTGCCGCTTGATGACCGCACCCTGGTCGATATCATCAACTTCCGTCAGCCAAACGGATTGATGGCGAAATCCAGTGTGACGCTGTTCCCGGGGCAGGGGCATATTCCACAATACTCAATGATCACTTCGACGGAACGGTCTATGGGGATCACCGCCCATTTCGAGGCGCCTTTAAGTGGCGGGGTTGAGGGTGTGATCCTGGCCTCGGGCGAGGCGAATGGGGGCTATACATTCTATATCAAGGACAAACAGTTGTGCTTTGAGCATGTGTACCTGGGGCGCCGCAATGTCACGGTTGCCGATCTGATAGACCAGTCCAAAACTGTGAGCGTGATTGTCCATGTCGCTGATGACGACAGTGCTACGGTTCAGCTTTTTGCGAACCGGCGGCGTGTAGGCCGCGGCAGTATTGCCGAAGTTGCCAACCACCTTTCGTTTTGGGGTATCGATGTCGCCCATGACGGGGGCGCCAGGGTTTCAGAGGCCTATTCCGGCCGTTTTCCATTTCCACAGGACGCGATTTCCAGTATCGACCTGCGGTTTTTCGAGGGTGCTTCAGCCGAGGACATCGCAGCGCAGATGGAGGCAACCGAATAGTGGCGCGCGCGGTATTGATCGTTCTGGATTCCTTGGGTATCGGTGGTGCACCTGACGCAGTCAATTTTGGCGATGTCGGTGCAAACACTGCCGGTCACATCAGGGAGTTTCGACGAGCGCGCGGGAGTGATCTTCATCTTCCGAACCTCGGAGGCATGGGGCTGTGGCAGGCTCTGGCTGCTTCGGATTCCGCTATCGGACCGGCACCCGCGCCTTCGCCAAAGGCGATCTGGGGTGTTGGGCGGGAAACGGCCAGGGGAAAGGATACAACAACCGGTCATTGGGAAATCGCCTGCGCCCCACCGGAACAGGATTTCCACATCTTCCCAGAAGTGACGCCCTGCTTTCCCGCGGCGTTGACCCACGCCATGATCCTTCAGGGAGATCTGCCGGGTGTTTTGGCTGAGTGCCACGCTTCGGGAACCGAAATCATCGATCGCCTCGGCGAAAGGCATGTCACCAGCGGCAAACCGATTGTTTACACTTCTGCCGACAGCGTCATCCAGATCGCTGCGCATGAAACTGCCTTTGGCCTCGAAAGGCTGTACGATCTGTGTCGGCTCACGCGTGAATTGGCCAATCCCCTGATGGTGGGTCGCGTTATTGCCCGCCCTTTTGACGGTGAATCCGGCGAATTCGCTCGCACAGCCAATCGTCGCGATTTCGCGATGCCGCCGTTCTCGCCAACGATATTGGACGATCTCAACAAAAAGGGCCGGCAGGTCATCAGCGTTGGGAAGGTCTCGGATATCTTCGCTGGAAGGGGCGTCACCGAAAGCCGAAAAGCCAGTGGCATCAAAGGCACGTTCAAGGCAACGCTAAGTGCCTTGGACGAACTTCAGGATCGCGGGCTCGTCTTCAGCAACATCGTGGAATTTGATAGTGACTACGGTCACAGGCGCGACCCCGAGGGCTACGCCAGAGCATTGGAACAGTTTGACGCTCTGCTTCCCGAGCTTCTTGCCAGGCTCCATAGCAACGACATGCTTATTCTCACGGCGGACCATGGCAACGATCCGACCTGGACCGGGACCGATCACACCCGCGAGCAAGTGCCGATCCTGATCAGCCTGTCGGATACAGATCCCGGCACCATTGGATTGCGTGGTTTTTCGGATATCGGCGCAACCATTGCCGATCATCTCGGTATCCCGGCCACCGGTCCTGGCGAAAGCTTTCTTTCCATTCTCAATCAGGAAGGCACCGAATGACGCTTCCCGCACCGCCGCAATTGTCCAATTTTCCCCGCAATCCCGGGGTTGAGCTGAACCTGGATTGGGTTGAAGCTGCCCGTGCTAATACGCCCGCGATCAGCCGCCGCGTTGACACCCTTGGAGGACGGCGGACTGTTAAGAAGGTCTACCAGGCGGCATGGCTCATGAAGGCGATACAATGCATCGATCTGACGACACTCTCTGGCGATGACACCGCGGGGCGGGTCCGCCGCCTCTGCGAAAAGGCAAAGCGTCCCGTCCGACAGGATATCCTCGAGCAGCTCGGTGTCGGGGACATGAATGTTACGACCGGTGCGGTATGTGTTTATCACGACATGATCGCCACTGCCAAAGAGCGCCTCACGGGCACCAGTATCCCTGTTGCAGTCGTATCCACAGGCTTCCCCGCCGGACTTTCGCCTCTGGATCTCAGGATAAGGGAAGTTGAGGCTTCGGTCGCGGAGGGGGCCGATGAGATCGACATAGTTATCTCGCGTCGTCACGTTCTGACCCAGAACTGGAAAGCCATGTATGACGAAGTCAGGGCGTTTCGTGAAGCCTGCGGAGAAGCCCACATGAAGACGATCCTTGCGACTGGGGAACTGCGAACTCTGCGGAATGTATGTAAAGCGTCCCACGTGGCGATGATGGCTGGGTCAGATTTCATCAAGACTTCGACCGGCAAGGAAGAGACTAACGCTACGCTACCGGTGTCGCTGACGATGGTGAGAGCGATCCGGGACTATCACGAACGGACAGGTTTCAAAGTTGGTTACAAGCCTGCAGGCGGTGTCGGCAAGGCCAAGGATGCACTGGCCTACTTGGTTTTGATGAAGGAAGAGCTGGGAACACGATGGTTGGAACCCGACCTGTTTCGGTTCGGCGCGTCCAGCCTTTTGGGTGACATCGAACGCCAGTTGGAACACTTCACCTCAGGGGCCTATTCGGCTTCGCACCGTCACCCAATCGCTTGAGGGTATACAATGAACATTCAGGAAATCATGGAAACCATGGCCTACGGACCGGCACCCGAAAGCACGCAGGAGGCAGTTGCTTGGCTGGAAAGCCTCAACAAATGCTTCGGTCAGTTCATCGGTGGCAAATTCCGCAAACCCGCCACGGGAGAGTATTTCGCTACAGTCAATCCCGCATCCCAGGAAGAACTGGCGCGAATTGCCGCCGGCAGCCCCGATGATGTCGATGCTGCGGTCAAAGCCGCGCGCAAGGCTCAGCCGGGTTGGGCGGCACTCAAGGGAACCGAACGTGCCAGATACTTATATGCTATCGCGCGGCATCTTCAGAAACACCACCGATTGTTCGCGGTTCTGGAAAGCCTCGACAACGGTAAGACCATTCGTGAGACACGCGATATAGATGTGCCATTGGCAATACGCCATTTCTATTATCATGCCGGCTGGGCATCGCTTCAGGAGGATGAGCTTTCAGGATACGAACCTCTTGGCGTCGCTGGCCAGATCATCCCATGGAATTTCCCGCTGCTCATGTTGGCATGGAAAATAGCGCCAGCAATCGCCTTGGGAAATACAGTTGTCCTCAAACCGGCAGAGCAGACGCCCTTAACAGCGCTTGCCTTTGCGACGGTTTGCCGGGACATCGGTCTTCCGGATGGGGTTGTGAACATTGTGACTGGTGATGGGAGAGCTGGTGCGGCAATCGTCGATCACCCCGGAATCAACAAGATTGCTTTCACCGGATCGACCGACGTGGGAAAAACCATCCGAAAGAAGACCGCCGGAACCGGCAAGAGCCTGACGCTGGAATTGGGTGGCAAATCGCCGTTCATTGTGTTTGATGACGCTGACCTGGACAGCGCAGTTGAGGGTGTTGTGGATTCCATCTGGTTCAATCAGGGCCAGGTCTGCTGCGCCGGATCCCGGCTGCTCATGCAGGAAGGGATTGCGAGAGCCTTCACCAACAAACTGAGGGCGCGGCTGGAAACGCTTCGCATCGGAAACCCGCTTGAGAAAAATGTCGATATGGGTGCGATTGTCTCGCGCGAGCAGCTTGACCGCATATCGGGGTTGGTTACACGCGCCTGCGAAGATGGCGCTCAGCTAATCCAAACACCGGCAAAACTGCCGGAAATTGGGTTCTTTTTTCCACCCACGCTGCTGACCGACGTCGAGCCTTCCTTTGAAATTGCACAGGAAGAAGTGTTTGGTCCGGTTCTGGTGGCCATGACGTTCCGCACGCCTGATGAGGCAGTGTTGCTTGCCAACAATTCCCGGTACGGGCTGGCCGCCAGTGTTTGGAGCGAGAACATAAACCTCGCACTAGATGTGGCGCCAAAGCTGAAAACCGGCGTTGTCTGGGTGAACTCAGCCAATCAGTTTGACGCCGCTGCGGGCTTTGGTGGTGTCAAAGAATCCGGATATGGCCGCGAAGGCGGACGAGAAGGTCTACAGGCCTACCTCAAGCCAATTGTGCCGCATCGCAAAGCGGCACAGGGGACAAAGCGTTCCAAAGTCAAGGTCGTCGAATCTCCGGCGCTCGACCGAACAGCCAAGAACTTCCTGGGAGGCAAACAGATGCGACCCGATGGCGGCTATTCTTTTGCTGTGACCGGGAAAGACGGTTCCCTTCTGGGGCATGTAGGACAGAGTAACCGCAAGGATATCCGTAATGCCGTCGAGGCTGCGCGCAATATGCAAGCCTGGACAAGTATGTCTGCCAATGGTCGCGCTCAGATTCTCTACTACCTGGCGGAGAACCTTTCGGTCCGTAGAGGCGAGTTCAGTTCCCGTATTGCTGCGATGACCGGTGCACCGAACGCTTTGGCCGAGGTGGATGAAGCAATTGACCTTCTGTTCCGCTCTGCCGGGTGGGCCGACAAATATGATGGAGCGGTTCGGTCGGTGTCTGCGCCAGGCGTGGTCTTGCAGACGAATGAGCCAATTGGCGTGATTGGCATTCTCTGCTCGGCAGAGCGGCCGCTTGCCGGTTTCATTGAGCTGATCGCCCCCGCGCTGGCAGTAGGAAACCGCGTTGTCGCCGTCCCAAGCGCTACTGCTCCGCTTTGTGTGACCGATTTCTATCAGGTGCTGGAGACATCGGACCTGCCCGCCGGGGCAGTGAACATCGTCACCGGTGATAGCGCGGAGCTGGCGAAGGTCTTGGCTAAACACAACGATGTGGACGCGATCTGGACCACGAACCCTGAAACGTCAGAGGCAATCGAACAAATGTCTATCGGCAACCTCAAACGTACTTGGACTGTACCGGATGCGAAAATCAGTGTGCGCGACGTCTTGGCGCATGCAACCCAATCGAAAAGCATCTGGATTCCGTTTGGAGAGTAACTAAAGAAGGGTTGGAGAAATCACGGACCTTAGCGCGAGGGATATGAGGGCGACCACAGAGGCGTAGCGTTACCGGTTTTCAACCCCTTTTTTTGTGCCAACAACCGCTCGTGACCATCGTTTTTTGAGAAGCCGCGGCCTGCGAATTCGCGCAACAAAACTCGCTGCGGCGTGTTTGAATGGCTGGCTTCACGCCGCCCCGCAGAGCGGAAGCTAGAGCGCTCGCAGCGAGATTTTGAGACTTCTGCGTTGGGCTCGGAACGCTTTTTCGCGGCATCGCGAACGAGCGGCTGGTCAAAGTGTCAAGCTGACATTCCCCGTTTTCTCTATTTCCGAAACATAAGGTAATAATCGGTTTATTGTGCCAGCTTCCCCATCGCCAGTTGTTTCGCTGATCTCGCCTTGCTTCTGGTTTCAACCCTTTGCTCATCAAACGCTGCTTTCACCGCTTGATCTTTTTCCGAAACCTCTCTCGCCGGGGCAGGGGCCGGTTTCGCATCAGCCAGCGCCTTTGCCGTGTCCGTGGCTTGCTCTGCAGCCAGATCAAGGTGTGTCCCCTTGATCTTCGGACTATCGCCACCCAAGAACTGCATGAAATAAGGATCTTCGAAATATCGGATCTTGTTTGCGATCACCGGCATCTTGCCTTCGCGGATCAGCACAACCTCATTCTCAGGCAGTCGGCCAACGTGTTCAGGTCGGAGCAGGCGAATGCCTTCCTCGCGTTCCGATATGCTGCCCATTTCCATTTTGCCGAGCGCCCGCGACTTCGATTTGCTCATGACTGTTTTATCACCGATGGATCTGGACACGTGTTCGCGGACCTCTGAATCCTCAGAGGCCGCAAACATTTGCGTCCCGGCGTTTGCCAGCATCGCCCGCACACCTTCATGCCCATAAATGTCCTGCAGGCGCGACAGCGTTTGCGAAATCACGATGATCCGACCGCCGAACGATCGCATAGTGTCATAGGCTTCAACGACGCGCTCAAGGTGGCCGAGACGCTGAAACTCATCGAGCAGCATCAAAACCTTGAACGGCTCATCTTCGCCCGGCTCAACGGTTTCGATGGTGTTCACCAGATCAAGGAAGAACAGGCGAATGAGTGTCCGGAACTCTTTGACCTTCTTCCCTGGCACAGAAAAGTAGATCGAGGTGGGGCGCCGACGCAGATCTTCGAAGTTGACGTCATTGCCCTGCGTGGCTCTTGCCACAGAGGGGTTGCGCCAGAGCTGCAGGCCGGAGTTCAGCATAACCGAAATCGTTGACCGCAAGATTTTGGATTCTTCGGCTGCAAGATTCAGAAACTCATCTGCAGCTCGCGCATAGCCTACTTCTGCAGCCATTTTCTCATAGTCCTTTTGCTTCGTCGTTTTGACCAGGCGCAGGACTTCGGAAACGTATGGCCGACCTCGCTTGATCGCCAACATCGCCATTGCGCAGAACATGCCCTCGACACCCCCCATAAACCCCTGTGCGGACGAGCTGGGCGTGTCGAACATCTGGGTTGCAACCTGAATCACTTCTTCCCATCGCCGGTCCAGATTGTCGGCACGTGCTGCGCGGCGCAGAGGGTTGTAGCTGTGGCTTTTGTCGGGGTTCTCGGGGTCGAACACAAAAACCTCATCACCCATTGCTGCCCGCCGCGCGCCGGTCGCTTGGAATATCTCGCCCTTGATGTCCAGGACGACGCAAGAACCATTGAAACGCAGAACATTCGGGATCACAAAACCGCTGGTTTTACCCGAACCAGACGGGGCAATGAACATCGCGTGTGGCTTTTGAACGCCGGGACCGGGCTTATAGTAGATTGCGGTTTTGTCCTTTGGCTCACCAAATTTGGCAAACACGATTTCACTATCCAAGGGGTCCTTGAGCTTCAGCACCGAAGCATAGCCCTCCCGGACGAGCTGAGGGGCCTTTGCAAAACTCGCATCACCGTATTTCGTTGAGGGACCACGCAGCGCAGCCGCCACGAATGCAAAGGTCAAAACCCCCGCCGCGACCACCGCCACCAGACCCATGATCTGCTGCGTTTCTGCGGGCTGTGCCATGAACTTCTCTGGGATCGCCCAGACGTCCAGCCCGCGAAAGCCCCTCGTGTTGAGGTATTCGATGACCAGCCCGATCACCAACACTGCGCAAGCCGAGGTAGCGATAAAGCCCATTGTACCGGCTATCGCTACTTTCTTGCCTTTGGGGAGATCCTGAAACTCAGCCATCCGTCAGCTCACGCCTGAAGAAATACCTGTCTCCATACTTAAATTTCTTCATGGTTCTGCGCCTTCAGATAAGTTGCTCAGCGGTCATCAGGGGTGGGAAAATCACGCCGTTGACCTTCCGTTCGTCCCCGATTTTCTTCATGTGAACGATCATGTGAATGGTGGCCCGGATGTCATCGACCACTTCTGACTTTTGAACGGTCGGAGATCCGCGACGCACCATCTTGCTCATACGTCCAATGGCATCAACGGGCGAGTTGGCGTGCATGGTACAGACAGAACCATCGTGGCCGGTGTTCACCAGTTCCAGGAACATATTCGCGTCGTCGCCCCGGATTTCACCGCAGACGAGGCGGTCAGGCCGCAAACGCAGCGCCGATTCAAGCAGCTTTGTTGGTGATCGAGGGCCATCTTCTTCTGAACGGTCAGCAAGCAGATCGACAGAGTTGGGTTGCTCGATGTCCAGCTCGGCCACTTCTTCAATCGTCACGATCCGTTCGCCCGGATCGACGCGCTTCAGCAGTGCATTGAGAACAGTGGTTTTCCCAGACGATGTGCCCCCGGCAATGATCACGTTCCATTTGCTTAGCATCGCAAGGTCGGCCAGCTCGTCAAAGCTCATCGTGCCCGCTGCGAGGGCTGCCCGAGCATTTTCGAGCGCACTGTGATCGTTGCTTTCCGCCAATGCGGCCTCTTTGCTGGCGAAACTGAACGCGCCTAGGTCAACAGTTTTCACGCGGAGCAGGCGGATCGCCACGGACCCCACGCCGGTTGTTGCTGGCGGAATCACGACCTGCACCCGCGCTTTGCCCTGCTGTGTCGGCAAGTTGGCCGTCGCAATCGGCTTCTTTTCTCCGAATGTCACATCGCTGAAACCGGCCACGCAGCGCCCGATGTTTTCTACATCGTCTCTGTTCAGAGTGATGTCTGTCCTGGTCATGTGCGTTGTGCCCATTTCTTCGACCCAGACCGATCCGTCAGGGTTCACAGAAATTTCGCTCAGGCTTTCATCGTGCAACAGATGCTCGATCTTGCCTGTATAGTATTCCAGAAGGCTATTCCCGTTCCGCCCGCTCATGTTCTTGTCCTTGGTAGAGCACTTTTGGGAGCAGTGGAGGTTGCCTTCGCTGCCTCTCGGCTTCGCCTCGAACGCGAACGCACCCACACAAGATTTACTAATTCCAAAAAGTGCTGAACTTGCCTCAAAAAAGGCCGCTACCGCACTCGATCATGCTGGCAGCGGTCGGCTCATTGGTTCGCGCTCAGAAGCTATCGAACACAACGTCGCGCTGCAGGATCGCGTTGATACGACTGCCCTGATCGACAAAGATTGTCGGAGTAATGCGCAGGTATTCATCAAGCGCCGCCGCCGTGGCGTTCTGCAGGTTAGACCCCACTTGGGTTGCCAAATCCGTGCGAACCGAGTTGTTGCTATCGCTGTCAGACACCAACGCCACCGGCGCAATACCGATGATGGACAACAGCGCAGCAGTTCCGAACCGCTTCCCAAAGTGTGTGTTCACCCTGCCGGTCGCACCAGTCCGGCCTTGACCGTCCGTACCAGCCGATCCGATCTGAGCGGACAGGCCGTCAGGCGTGATGACACGGCTCCAAACGATCATGATGCGCGTTTGCGCCAATGTCGTATCCGCTCGATACTCGCCATAGAGCTTCGATCCGCGCGGCAGAAGCAAACGCGTGCCGTCCATCGAGTAGACGCCGCGTGTGATCGTCGCCACGACGCTACCGGGCAATTCCGAGCTGACCGCGCCACCGAACACAGCTGACAAAACCGTGCCTTGCGTTAAGGTGCGCGACGGGTCGTCAATGATCGAGGCCCCCACGATGGGGGGATATTCTTCGACCAGATTGTTTTGCCATGTCGTGTTTTGGTTTTCCTGATAGCCGCGCTGTTCTTCAGGCAGGCGGGTATCGTCCGGCTGGACTTGAACCGGTTGAGGGGCAGGGGGGTAGGGTTGGAAAATGACCGGCTGCGATCCGCTGTTAATCGGCTGGTAGTTTTGACCGGGTGTTTCCTGTGCCATCGCGCTTGACGCCAACGTGACCAGGGCGAGGGTGAGTGCTGTTCTGTTCATCGTCAGCTCCATTAGTTTCTGCCGTATGGATTTTCATCGAACACAATGCCGTCCGACTGGTTCTGCCGCTGGCGCATCTTCTTCAGTTCTTCAAGTCTGCGCCGCTCGTCATCGGTCAGACCTTGCGCCTGAAGGTGGCTTACGCTGGCAAGTGCCCGGGCCTCCGCATCTGCAACCGCCTGGGCAAGTTCCGTCTGGAACTTCTTCTCTCGCTCATCATATCTGACCTGAAGGCGTTCATTGGTCAGGTTCAGCGTTGCGATTTCACCGTCTTTTTCGGACAGCGACACTTTGGCATCCGTCAGTTCATCTTGCAGGTCGGAAATCCGGCCATTCTGTTGCTCGATGGTTTTCAAGGCTTTATCAAATCCAATGAATTCAACCGGCTGTGGAGTTGAGTCGGGCGTTGCCACCGCAATTTCCTCGGGCAAAGCCTCTGGTTCTGGCTCATCGACCTCTGGTCCCCGTGCGGTCAAAAGCCCGTATCGCTCGCCGCCACCTTGTTGCAAAGCGTCAACGCGGACACCCGTGTTCCCGCTTTTGCTTTCGTCGCCCATGACAAACCATACAAAGCCCAAGAACACCGCTCCTGCGATTGCAACGGTTATCAGCTTCTTAGGGTCGAACTTCTTCCGGACACGTTGCGACGGCTGTTCAGCCGCCGCCCGTGCCGCAATTGTCTGGTTGCGATCCATTACTTGCTGCCCCCCGGTTTAACTGTCTGTGAAGTGACGGGCCGACCGCTCACACTTGCCTGCTGAAACTCGTCGCCATCGTTTCGAACACAGATCGAAGTGTCCTCGATGCGCAGTGTCCAAAGGTCGGAAAGGCCCTGCACCTGGATAATGCCGCGCTCTTTGACTGTGGTGTTCACCATCAGCTCACGTCCATCAGGCAGGACACGGAAGATACCCGGCAGCTCCGCATCCTGCGGGATCTGCATATAGGTGTGAACGCCATCATCCCAAACGGCGGTGGGCGCGAAGTCCGCTTTGCCCGAGCGCGAGTAGTTTTGGTTCACAAACCGGCCAGTTGGCTTCGGCTCGCTCCGAGCAACTGTGCCACGGCGCGTTGTGGTCCCGCCGCTGTTGTTTTTGTTGTAGAACGTGACCCGGAATGGAACACGTTTGCGTTCGGCGGCGCTCTCGGCCGGAACCAGATAGAAGTTGTATGTCCCGCGATTGGTCAGGACGGTCAGGTTTGAATCCGAGTTCAGGATTTCCGGTTTGAACGCAATAACGCGCCCTTCTTGCAGGCGGGTGATCTGAAAACTTTCAGTGTCGCCCGCACCAATGCTGCGGACGGTTTCGCCCTGCGGAAAGTGAACATAGGTAATCAGGCGTTCACCTACAGGGATGCGGTACACTTGGTTCTCGACGTAATGGAAATGCGTGATGCGGTGATCCGCGTTCTTTCCGTCCGGTGTCGGTGTGATTTCAGCGAGCAGAGGCGTAGAGAATGCCAAAACTGCTGCGGCGGTGGCGGTGAGTGTTTTGAAAGAACGCTGCATCAGATGTCTCCCATTGCGTCTACGCGATAGTTGGTGACGACGAAGCCGAATGGATTTTCGAGAAGTTCATCCATCGACGTCACGATTTTTTCCTCAAACCCGTAAGTCACTGTGACCACGTAGCGGGCTGAGGCTGTTGCTTGGTTTGGCACGATCAAGGACTTGCGGATCTCGACCTGCACCGTCTCATCGTTGACAGGCGAGACGCCCAGAATTTCGGTCTGCACCTTTGTCTTGGGCGTATAGATTTCGTCAGGATGGTTGTCGTTCGACCCATCCCACAGTTCGCGGTAGGACGTTTCGGCCAGCTCATCAGAACGACGCAGTACCGATTTCAGGCGCTCGTTGTTGTCCTGGACATCATAGGTTTCCCGGTCGCGCACATAATTTGCGACTTCACGGAAGGCCATTGCCTCAGAGGGTTCCAATTCTTCGACCTTTTCAGTCAGCAGGACCGGCAGTTTCGTGTCTGGATCAATGGAGAATGGCACCGCGCGGATTTCCTTCAACGGAAGGAGCATCGCCCAGCCAATAATAGAGGCCACGCCCATTGCCATACCGACCATGCCGAATACCTGCCATTTGAAGGCATCGCGGCGTGCGCCCAGAAAGAGTTCTTTTTCGTGATCTGTCACGTGTGACATTTGCTCTGTACCTCGATTTATGAAGATTTATTGGCGCGAGCTTGTCGAATGCTCTGCCGGTAACGGTCAGCGGCGTAGCTCTGTCGAGCCGCCCCATCCTGATTGCGGGCTCTGTGTGCAATATCCCGACGCGCTTGCATTGCGCGAGACGCGCTGTCACGAACGCCAGTCCCGTCACGTGCTGCGGAGGCCATGGCGGCGGCAGTTTTTCCACCGGCCACTGCGCCACGCCCGCCATCAACTGCCGTGCCCAGTGCGCTTCTGGCGGCTGCTGCAGCACCGGTCGCAACCGCTAGGCCCGATGATGCGGATACAATTGCACCTGACATCCCCCCAGCGAGGGAAGGGATCTGCGTAAGCATTACAATTGAGATAATGCACACGGCTAAAAAACGGCCACTCGCCGTCATGTTGTTCACATCTTCAACGGTGTCCAGCTCAGCGGCAAACAGTGTTTGAATGAGCGAAACGATCCCTGTCAGCACGACGATGACCATGACAAGGCCCACAGTCGTTTTTGCCCAAGCCGCGAAGATATTGGCCGTTGCTGAGCTGAGCAGTGTGGCAATGAATACCGGCGCTAAGCCGAGTAGCACCGCCACTCCGCCTTTGGCGATCAACGCGATCCCTGTCCCGAATGCGACAATAATTGCCCCGACTACCCAGAGAACAGCCCCGGTGATGCTTAGGCCCCATGTGGCGTTCTCAATAGCGGTTTGCCCCATAGTAAAGCACTGGTCCGCAATATCATCGAGCGCCTGCCATACGTTTGTTGTGCCGGTAAGAGCCCCGGCAATGCTGTCTGGTAGTGTTTGGATGCCTTGATAGATCGGCTGAAAAAAGCTCCAGCTTGATGCCATGCCGATGATGATCGTCGCCCGAATGATCCAGCCGACATAACCACCGAACCCAAGTTCTCGAATCTGCAAAACACCGTTGGTCAACATTGCCACGAAGATCAGAGCGGCGATGGCCCAGAGACCGGCTGCGAGATCCGCAGCCAGACTGTTGAAGGCGTTCTGTGAGAAGTTGTTGATTGCTGTTTCAATCGAGCTGACGAAATCTTGAATCACGGCCCACATGCCTCCGCTATCACTGGGCCGAGACTATTCAGACGATCTTTTTGCTCCTTCTTGAGTTCAGCATGTTGAGATGAAGGTTGGTTCCAAAATTCAGGTTTGTCCGCACCAACAGCTTTCGCCGCAGCACTACGGCTCATGTTTCCGAGTGGACAATCCGTATCGAACTCTTCACCGGCCTTTCGCAATTCGCATTGTTTTGCTGTATACTCGTGAGCAGAAATGATCTGTTCATTGAGGATTACGACTGACCAATTGTTCACCAGGTATTGCTTGTCTACTGGTTGACCAGCATCGGCCATACGCGCCTGATCTTCTTCAACAAACTGTTTGGCGACGTTGTTGACGCCCGTATTTCCAAAACACACCCGATACTCGCCAAAAGGCCATTCGACATTTGGTTTTGGTCGCAGCTTCACCTGGGCCGATGCAGCCCCCGCGAAAACGGCGGCTGCTGCAATGGTCAGAATAAGAGTTGAGCGGAGTTTCATTGTGAGGTTCCTCGTACATAGTTGCTGAGCGTCGAAAGATCGGCAGCGTTAGCAGCCAGATCCGTGCCCGACGCCAGAGCGTTAGCTGAAGTTGTTCGTAAGATTTCAATTTCAACTTGCAGGAGTTTCAGGAGAACCACCGTGTTGTAGTCGATGGCATCCTTCAGATCTTCTTGCTGACCGATTTCACCGCGTAGTTTTTCGGCGTCTTCAGAGAGTTTGCCGGCCATGTCATAGCCCTGTTCGCCAAGAGCTGACGCCATCAAGCCAGCGCCACCTCGCTCCGAAAGAATGCGCCGGGCTGGCACGTCTGACGTACTGAATTCTTTAAGGATTCCATTATTCAGCCCCAGGCTGATTGATCGGCGTTCCATCGCGAGCCCAGCAACGCCTGGAAGATCGCCAATCGTATCTTCGGTCGCGTCAAGGGCGTAGCCGAGCGTGTCAGCAGCGGTCGCCAGCTTCAAAAAGCTGCGGCTGTTGAACTCGTCCAGATCCGTCAGACCTGAAATGGCGTTAAACTGGTTTTCCAGCATTGCGCGCTGCTGCTCGAGCTTCTCGTATTGTTGCATCAGCTGTTCGTATTGGCGGACCATTTCTGCGACTTCGCGGGCCGAATTGGCGGCGTCCTGTGCAATGGCTGTGGCGTCGATGGTCGGAACACCTTGGGCAGACGCCATGACGGGCAGGGCGGCCAGAACTGAAACAGTAATGGTTGTGCGGAATTTCTTTGAAATATTCATCAGACAAGCTCCAAGTTTTCAGGGGGGGTCATGCGCTCAAAGTCGCAGGCGCATTTGCTGCGATAGCCCGAATAGGTGCTGGTGCAGGCCGAGACGGCGGCCAGAAATACAAGGGCGATGACAAGGCGGGTTTTCATGTGATTTCCTTCCAGAAGTTGGGGTTTTGTCGCCAGTCAGGATCAGGGAACGATTTTCCGTCTGACCCGCTCAGAACACGAAGAAGCGGGCCGAGAGCGCCGACATCGACATCGAGCCAGACACTCTCATCACCCTTTTTCATGAGCATGACGCGGTCGCCAAAATGCGCCCTCAGTGCGCCAAGCTCTGAATCGTTCAATCCGATTGCCCGGTAGTCCGCTTCATTGCCGGATCGAGAGGGGAACAAGAGCTGTGTGCTGGTGTTTTCCAGGATCGACTTACTTGCCGACGACGACAGGAGGTGATCGGGGATCTGCGTCATCATCATCATCATGACGTTCAGCTTCCGATAGGTGGTGTAAGCGTTCTTGAGGATTTCTGCGCCGTAGGGGTTGCCTGCGATCACCCAGGCTTCATCAATCACAAAAACAGTGGGTATCTTGGTGGCGCAGCGGCGTTCGATCTGGCGCATGACGTAGCTGATCCATGCCAGCCGCACCAATTCGTCAGCCAGAACCTCGGAAATATCGAAAACAAGATGACGGTCGCCAGCAGCAAACGGATCTGAGCCACCCTCGCCAAACATCCAGGACAAGCGGCCTTCGTCCGCCCATTCACTTGCACGCTTGTACAGGTTCTTGTCATCGTCAAAGGCTCTGAACCGTTCCACCAGTGAATCGAAGCTCTGCAGTTGTGGCGGCAACGTCGCGTTTGCCTGACACGCCTGTTTAATCTCGTCTTTCTGTGCGGCAGTCAGTTTATCGTCGTAACTCATCAGAGCTGTGGCCCAATTCGCCAACCAGCTTTGACCGGCCTCATCCGTTTCCGTTTGAAACGGGTTCATGCCAGTGGGTTCGCCCACCCGGACGCGGGTGTACTGTGCGCCGAGCGCCCGCATCGGAGCTTCCATTGCCCGGTCTTTGTCAAAAGCAACGATCCGCGCGCCCTGTGCCACCGCCATTGTCGCCAGCAACATCGCAATCACGGTCTTACCTGAGCCATTTGGTCCCAGAACGATGGTATGGCCGGAAGGCAGGTTTTCAGCGTCTTTGCTGGTCTTGGGAAGGTGAAGCGAAACATTGTAGCTGTCCCCGTGCGTTGTCGGGAACGTCGCCAATGGCCCCGGCCAAGGTAGCTTTTCCGCATCCAACCCTTTGGGACGCATGTGGAACGCAACCATATCCGCAAAGTTCTGGTCCGTGATCAGTTCTTCACGGGCGCGGAACGCGAAATTGCCGGGATGCTGCGCGAAATACACCGCCCGCGCGGACATTGCTTCACGCTTCACTGTGCCACCCGAAATCTGGATTTCACCGACGATGTGCTTTTCGGCGGTTTTCAGATCTTCCTCGTTCCCAAACACGCAGATCGACAGGTGGTGCTTGCCGAGTGACATGGTGCCAGAGGCAATGCCGTCCGCCAGAATGGACAAATCTTCTTCAAGCGACTTTGCCTTGTCACCTGCCGAGCGCATTTGTCCCGACTTGCGGCGTTCCATTTCCTGCGCCTGGGTGCGGCTGATGGGCAGGAAGGATTGCGAAATGACGACATCAACCGGCAGGTCCAGCCCGTCGAAAATGCCGGGGAACGACGCCATCGGGTAATTCTTCAGGGAATAGACCCGTATGGAGCGTTCCTGATCGTCGCCTGTGACCAGTTTGCCGGTCTTGCCCTGAAACAGCACATCCTCTTGCGGCATGTTGAAGGCGATGGGTTCTGCAATGTTCGTGTGAATGATCGGCTGATACCGACCGTTCAACAGCATTCCATAATAGCCGAGCCAACGCCCCTCGCTGAGCTTCAGCCGGCGCACACGGGCCTCGCCCAGCGTGCCCGCCAGTGTTGTGAACACACCGTCGAGCTGTTCGATCATTTCGCGGCGTTCTTCGTCTATCGTTCCAGACGACATGCCGAACATCTGTTTTGCCCGCTCATCCTGCCGCTTTTGCAGAATGGCGCTGATGATGATCTTGCGTTCTTTCAGCTCTGCATCGACGGAAGCTGAGCGCATGGCCTGTGCCACTGCACCGGCAAAGCCGGTTGGATCTGTGATGACATGACCAGTCTCAGCCGGGACGGTCAGTCGATGGATATAAAAAGCCACCTCATTAGGTGTTGTGCGCAACACACGCTCAAACCGTTCGGCCAGGAACTCGAACTCGTTTTCGTCTAGCGTGTTTGCGTTGATTCCGGTGATTTCTGCAGCGGCGATGAGGCCACCGTTGCGTGTGGAAATGACCTCATCGTCCACGACATAGCCATACGGCAACATCTGAAAGAGGCTCATTTCATCCTTGCGCCAGCTCGGCTCGATCAACGAGCGGGCAAGGGTCCACATGCTTCGGGCAGCAGGCTTAGGCACTATAGTAATCTCCCCCATGATGCTGGCGGTTTTTGGTGCGCGGAGTTTTGGAAAGGGTTACGGAAAGGACGCGGAAGAAAGCCGGTTCCCATTCGTAAAAAAGGCGAAGCCCGGTGTAGAAAACAAAACCCGCAATGATTGCTGGCGCTATCCCGAACATGAAGAACGAAAGCATGGTCATCCCGAGGATCACCAGCAGATAGATCACGGGTAAGCCGCCCCATTCTGCGGGGCGGCTCAGGCCGCGAAAGACCGTATTGCGGCGCGGCATCAATCAGCCTCCGATGAATGTATCAGCGAGGCCGATAACAGCGCCGACGACGATAGCGATTACCGGGCCTTTCAGCGAACCCCAGCCGAATACGTAGGCGAGACAGCCCCAGATGAAGCCGACAGCGGCAAGGCTGACGCCAACGACCTTCGAGTCGGCCAGCGTTTCGTTGATGAAATCGCCAATGGCATCTTGCAGCCAGCCAGCGGAGGCGGGCGCTGCTGTGATGATGAACGCAGTGATCGCGAAAAACGCCATCTGCTGGTAGAAGTGGGTTCTTTTCATAGGTCTTTACTCACTTTGCTTAGGATGATCCGCACGTAGTTGCGGGTTTCGGTGAAGGGGGGGACGCCGCCGTATTCGACGACGCGGTGAGGCCCGGCGTTGTAGGCGGCAAGCGCCAGCTTCCAGGTTCCGAACGCGCGGTACTGCGCCGCCAAATAGCGGGCACCACCGTCGAGATTTTCTGCAGGGTTCTTTGGGTTCACGCCCAGGTCTTTCGCCGTTCCGGGCATGAGCTGTGCAAAGCCATAGGCACCTTTGGGTGACAGAGCGTCAGCCCGATACCGGCTTTCCTGCCAGACCAGCGCCATGAACAACTCGGCCGGAATGTCATGCCGTTCCGCCGCTGCGTGGATTTCTTTGACGATTCGCTCCTGTGACCAGCCGCCAGAAGCTTTACGAGGCCGCGGTGCCTTGCCCGCAATCTCGATCTTTTCCTGTGGCTTGGCCTTCGGCGATTGCGGTTGCTCGTCAAGCGAGTACTCACGCATCCGGATTGGGCGAACGACGCCTTTGACGATTTCTGCCCGCGCACCGTTCAGGAACACGCTGCCATCGGGTTCGTACTCAATGACCTGGGCACAGACATCCGTTGCGAAAATCGCCTTCAAGAACGCCAACAAAGACCAGACGGCGTTGATCCGACATCTGTTTTCGGTGAAGCTTTTGATGGAGCTGGTCACTAATTTGCCCTCTAAATTAGGTCAGTAGTTTTTACATAATTACTATTACGGGTGCTTCGGGCCGGGCGCCTGAGAGGGAGGAAATCAGACGCCCGGTCACCGGCATGACGCTGCTACCGGCTCCACAAGAGACCCATGCTCAGGCCGATTTTCTCGGCTCTGAACCCGTACCCCACTGTTCCAAAGACTTGCCAATTGGTGTCCTCGATCCGGGCCGTCCCACCTATGGAAAACGCCGAGGAACCTGAGTAGTAGCCGTACCCCATGGTCACGGCCTGAACGGTCCCCTCGGAGAGCGTTGGCACTTGTGCGGCCAGCGCCATGGCGATCCCGTCATTTGCGATGTCCGCGTTGCGGTCGATCTGCTGCTGCAACTCATTGACGCACCGACAGTATCAGCGCCGGGGTGTGCAGCACCGGCTGCTTGAATACGGTCATCAATGGCCCGGTTGATCGAGCTGTTTGAAATGCAGGGTCGATTATCTGTCTCGCTGTCTTGCCCGACATCACAAGTCCGGATTGCTCCGCTTCCGGCTCCGTCGCCCACTATGACGCCAGTGGTACTTTGCGCAGATACGGTATGAGCGTGGCTGACAAGTATTGTCAGGCTGACAGCTACGCCAAGGGTCAGAGGTTTCGCAATTCCGAATAGCTTAAGAACATACCCGACGAGTGCGCCGTGTCTGTTGACTCCCCCCTTGCAGACGTGATTCTTGGGAGCAGCATTGAGTGATGCTGTTTTTACCATAGTACAGTTACTTTCTCGATGTGTGAGGAATGCCCTGGATGGATTAGGGGCGTTTCAGGTCCTGCCGGTTGTTGGCGCAACCGACAGGACCGCTCTTTGCTCGACTAGTTTCCTTCTTCTTGCTGCAATTCTGGTTCCAGTTCGTCAGCTCAGCTGCACCAAGACTGGCGTTTGCCGCCCCGGTATGGCCGTGCGAGACCTTCCGAAATCAGGACAGACCCCACCTCATGGCCGTTGACGCGGCCCACAGCCAGAAAGCGGCCGTAACGATCCAGGTTCGGTTCAATCTCCAGCTCCACTTCTCCGGCAGATCGTATGATTTCTGTCAGGCGCATCTTTGCTTTCAGCCCCAAGGCCCTCTCAGCCGCGCAGTGCGCGCGGAACGTCTCCGGCGTGTCGAAACCAATCAGGCGATACCGATCGTCACCGTGACCAAGCGTATCGCCGTCAACAACAAATACTTCCGAGGCGTTCAGGGACTTGGTCGTGTAAAGCGGGTCCAGGCGTTGCAGGTAGACCAACACGCCCGCCAAAGCGACCGAGACGAGCAAGATCTTTCTCATGCTCCCTGCCCCACTGGCCGCGAAGCGAAAGCAGCATGCCGGAAGGCAAGACGCACGCAATTGATTGCTCGAAGCGTCAATTTCGATACCAGGTAACCTGTCGTTGTGAAAGGCTGGTACTTCTTCGGTCCGAGCAGGCGGCCAGGATAGAATCCGGCCGGTGCCACCTTAGATTTTTGATTTTTCGTCAACAGCCTTTGCGACTTCGAGCCCCTCAGGGGTGATCGACTCGATCGTGTAGTCAGATTTGACGCAGAGAATGCGCCCGTCGCCAAATTCCTGGTGATGCTTGAAAAGCCCCGGCCAGAGATCGAACTCCCTGGGCTCTGCGCCCGCGCGAGAGATCTTCGACTTGCACAAGGCCCCGACATAGTTCGGAGAGCTGTAAATGCAGTGGTATTTAGGTCGTCCAAGGGAAGCGAGTCCGATAAATTCGTAGCGGCATGTAAAGGGAACCTGATCCTCTTTCAGGCCCCGAACCATCTCAATGGTTACCACAGTGTATTGTCTCTTTTTGTCCGCCATGACGACCCCCTATGAGCCGTCTTCTACATCCAAAAGTTGTGGACTAAAACACATTCTACGTCAATATAAGAAAGCACGCCAATATACTAAATCAGATTGTCAGGGGCATATTGGCCGGATATTGCTTAGGCGATTCGCAAGTAGGAGAGATCATCTTGAAACGCCTAAGACCCAGAACTCAAAACCGCGCAAAGGCCCTTGCAGTTGCGCTCGCCGTACTGCCGGCATCGCAGTCCAGTGCCTATCCAATCGACTGCGCGATATTTCTTTGCCTTGCTGGGGGTTGGCCCGGTTCGCCCGACTGCGTCGCAGCCAAGGCGGAGTTCATTCGGCGCATCACACCCTATCCGGTCGAACCACCGCTTCAACTCTGGCGCTGTCCGATGAATACGTCACACAGCCCCTCGGACTTGGGTCCTATGGAACGGTTGGAAGCCATCAAGCGCACCAGTGCCAGCCCTGTTCCAGAGCTTCCATCGGATGACACCGCTAAGCCATTACTGGTAGATGCAGCGATCTCGATAGAAGCGATCCAGTCACTTCACGACCAAACCGGTGACGGTCTGCAAGCCACGCCGATCAGCGTCGATCTTTCCTCTTCCGATTTCGATGTCGTCCGCTCCATCAGGGTTTGGGATGTGCGCCACTACAGCTATCGCCGTCGTTCGCGAGAAGGCGACTGCGAGCGCTCCCTTGATCTGATTGTTGGCAGCTATGATGACAACGCGAGCTTTCAATGGTCTGATCGCATTCCTGCGCCCATCCCTTCTTGGCTGCCACTGGGCAATCGCTGCGAGCCTCCCAGCACCTTCCGAGGTGTTGGTGTCGAGTGGACCGACACATTTGGATTCAGCGATTACGAACTCATCCGATACTGACATTGTTTGCCGGCTAGGTGAAAAAGTTGCCCGGTAACCAGGCCGTTTGGCCCAGAGGAACACCCTAATCCCAGAAACAAAAACCCCCGCAAGGCGGGGCCTCAGCGGGGATCTTCCTAAGTCACGTTTGATCACCTGATTTATAGGAAACTCCCAAATTTCTGACAAGGATAAACGCATCTGTGCGAACGGTTTTTCTGTGTCTTTTCGCTGAGGTTCGACCCGCCTTGCTTCCCCAATGAGAAGCAGACCATGAGACCGTTGAACCATTCTGAAAACCCCGCAACGCAAAGCTGCGATGACTATTCTGGCCTTTTCAAAGCGAGGCCAAAACCATGAGCTTGCGGCAGATCGCAACCGCCCATCACCACGAAAATTTACGCTTCCACAACGGGCTTCCCGACGGCTGGAACCGAGACAGGTTTCGGCAGCTTTGCGTGTGCTATGCCCAGATCAGGGGCGCATCGGCCCAGTGTATTCGTACCTTAGAGATCATCATTGACATGATCTCGCCCTGCGCGTTTCGCGACCCATCCCAGGAACCCTTTTGCTACGCGCGCCAGGAAACATTGATTGCCGGGCGTGGCGTGACAGATCGAACAATTCACAACCATGAACGCGAGCTGGAAAAGATTGGCCTAATTGAACGCAGGCTTGGGGCAAATGGTGCCCGGTGTAAACGTAAGGCGCTTGGCCTCTTCCTGACCCCAGCCCTGAACCTCATTCCCGAGATGCGCGCCGCGGACGTGCGCAGCAAGGCTGTGAAGAAAGAACAGGACGAGCTGCGCGGGGATCGATCACGGCTTTACCGATATGTGAAGCATAGCCTGGCCGTGCTTCTCTTACTCCCCTGCCCTCCTGAAGGCATCGACGAAATGATGGGCGCGTTTCGGTCCTGGCCACGCGCTGACAAGCTGAAAAACATGTCGCTGGATGCTCTCAGATCACATGTTCAGGCGGCTTACGACCTTTGGAGCCGGATCGAAGTGCACGTCGCAAAACCCGGTGACATTTCCGGTGAACCCGAAGCCTGTTTCGGGTGCCATATACAAGACCAAATTGAAGAAGAAATTCTGTCCTGTAACGCCGATGGCGAAGTGACAATGCCCTCGGCAAAAGCCTCGGGACCAGATTGTTCTAGCTCCGGGCCTGATGGCCCTGCGCATTGCTTTGAAAGCAATCATCCGACAGATACGGCTTCACGCAAGGCCCATAAACTACCGCGGGTGAATAACCGCATCCTATATGAGCTGGCCTCACCCGAGCTGCGTATGCATATCGATATCGCTGGAGGTGGTGATCAGAAATCCAATCCAAGCCTCTATGCAATCGAAACCGGCGTTTGGTCCCGGCTTTCAGAGATGGGCACCAATATCTCGGCCTGGCATGCGGCAGTCGACCGAATGACCGTCATGGGGGCGATCCTGGCTGGAGTGATCACGGATGCGAGGCTGAGTGATCCGAAACTGCCGCCGGTGGTTAATCCGGGAGGATATCTACGAGGCATGGTTCAGGCAGAGGAACGTGGTGACCTGAACCTGATTGCCAGTTTCATGGGGCTCTTGGCGAGGCGGGCGCGGGAAGAGGAGCAAGCCGCCAGATCGGACGGAGCGCCGCCAGTAAATGTCTTGACGCGTGCATAGTAGTGGCGCGGGAACTCGTTGGAATACCGTGCTCGAGAATGACTACCGCATTGCCTCTGAACGGGTAGATTTCGTGTTTTTTTACAAAGACATACTCACGTTGTCGTTAGCTAAGGGATTTCCCCAATGTTGCTCTTGTACCAGAAGGTTTATTCCGCTCGGACGACAAGACGGAATAGAAAGACGATCAATGAAAATCGCGGATATTGGCGGGTCTGAGTTGGATTTCAAGCAAACCGGAGAGGCGCGTCTTCAGGAAATTTGCTCCAGGTTCGGATTGGAAAATGCCTCCTATGCCCATATCGACAAACATCACAACATTGTCCACGGTTGTACCACGTTCCCAGGTGAGTGGGTCAGACATTACATTGATAACAACCTGGTAACGGTCGATCCGGTCATTCGGTTCGGCGCCACCATGATCGCTCCGATCGACTGGAATGTGTTCGACAGGCAGAGCGAACATGCGCCACTATTCGATGCTGCCAGAAAGTTTGGTGTGGGTCAGAACGGTCTGTCCATTCCGGTGATCAACCCGTTTGGTGAGCGTGGCGTTTTTACGGTTACGTCCAATCTGTCCCGCTCTGAGTGGGACGCTTTGGTCGCGAGAATATTCCCTGCCCTGCGTCATGAAGCACAGGTCCTGCATCTGCTTGCACTCGATGTCATTGGCACGGGTTTTACCTTTCGCTCGGATGCGCTTTCCGATCAGGAGATGGGTGTGCTGAAGATGCTTGCATCCGGCTTGATTCCACCCGTCATCGCCAGCCAGATGGGCTTCTCGTCCGGAACGGTGGATGCACTGATTGTTTCGATTGAAACCAAGCTCAAAAGCCGCACTATCGAACAAGCAGTCGCTCGGGCAGTGAGTGCGGGTCTTCTCAAATGGACCGATTTCTTTGCGGATCCCGTCGCCGAACTGGTTGACGTCGAACGACAGACCCTTTGTGGCGGGATCGTCCGTTGGTCCGGCAGATCACACGAGTTGATCACCTTCGAAGAAGGCCGAACAGTGCGAGGCTTGGAGAGCCTTCAGGCGGTTCAGGTCCAAAACCTTGCCAAGGACTTCAATCTGGATGCTGAAAGAATCTTTGAAAAACTTGGGCTCAACCGGAATCAAAGCGTGTGGATAAGATACCTTTGAATGGCGTTCGCGTGCGACTACGATAGAGCAGGATATGCAGGGAAGTTTCTTTCTACATAGATGTGCCAATAAATTACGCCCGTGCGGGCCCAATATTGACAGTTGTATGCGGCAGATTATACTACTCAGTAGTATAAATGAGGTTTGATATGAGTGTCAAAGCATCAATATCCCTGACGGAGTCACAAGAGGCCTATGCGCGGAATCTTGTCGCCCAGGGTCATTATGCTAGCCTGTCCGCCGTGCTTCAGCATGGGCTTGAACTGATGCGCGAGCAATCGCAAAACACGGATGCACTGCGAGAGCTGCTGGATCGGCGCCGAAACGGAACCTTCGTTACTCTCGAAGAGGGCGAAAAGCGCACGCAAGACATGATCGCACGCAAGCGGGCAGAGCGTGGTCTATAAAGTCGTTCGCGCCGAAGAAGTCACCGCAGATCTCGATCTCATATTTGACTATCTTGTTGAAGCAGCTGAGCACTTTGGTGAAAACTCAGAGACCGCTTTTTTGCGCGCTGAAAATCGCGTCGTCGAGATTCAGGAGAGCCTCGAAGGCCTGGCCAAAGTTCCACATCAAGGCACCTTAAGACCACATCTCGGCAATAGCATTCGGAACGTTACCAAGAACAAAGCGATCATCTATTTTGAAGTCGACGATTATGAACAGGTCGTACGGGTGCTCGCCGTCTTCTATAGTGGTCAAAACCACGATGCGCACATTCTGCTGCGACTATTGTCCTAAAACCAAAAAGCCTATTGCACGCCCAACGGGATCGTACGTTGAACGGAAAGTCGACACGAGTTGTTTATCCTTGAAGAGGGTTGAAAGGCAGGGATATAGAACATTTTCGCATAGTTTCAGATTGGTCTTTCCGGGCCCGGATTAACCTACGGCAAGTTTCTGTCACGCTGCATGTCGCCCTTCTCCACGGAGATACGCTTCTTAACTTTTTGGGTGCCTTCAAAAGGAATTGTAAGACTTTCGTCTACAATCTGCTTGACCAAGCGATCGTATAGTTTTCTATCTATGCGGGAAGCTGTTTCCTTGATAATCGCATAGCATGTGAGCAATATGAAGATTTTGGTTGTTGATGACGAACCATTGTTTTGCGAATTGATTTCGGCAGAACTTGCTGCATGCGGGTTTGAAGACGTTCACGCTGTGAACTCCGGAGCTGCAGCGATTTCGCTGGTGAGAGAAATTTCCGACCCATTCGACTGCATACTTCTGGATATTGATATGCCCGGCATGGATGGCATTGAGGTCTGCCGCCTTCTGAGAGTTGAGCCCAATACAACTGAGCTTCCGATCGTAATGGTTACAGCACGGTCCGAAATCGAAAGTGTGGACAGGGCGTTTGCCGCTGGTGCCACCGATTACCTTACCAAGCCAATTGATCGGCGTGAGTTGCAAGGGCGCATGACAATGGCCTCGGGTATGACCCGCGAGCGTGCCGCTCGCCGGGCCGCACTGGCTCGGAGCACGTCAACAAATAAGTTATCTTTCGAAGAGTCGTTTCGGCTCCAGATAGATCATTCCAGCATGGATTACCTGGCCATGCAGAACTACGTTCTGAAACTCGGAACTATGAGGTTGTTTAGTCTTGTCGCAATTGCGTTTCAGGTCATCAACGCGAGGCAGCTTTACCAGGCTCTCGACAGCTCGGATTTTCAAGACACAATGTCGGACGTTGCCGAGGTGATCGCCGAAGCTTTGGCGTTCAATGATGCGATTGTGTCCTACGTTGGTTCAGGTTTCTTTTTGGCATTGGTCAGCCGTATTCCAGAAATTTCGGTCGAGGAAGTCGCCGCTAAGATCGAACTGAAGCTACAAGACATGAACGAATGGTACGCCAACCTGGATCAGATGCCGGTTCTTATGAGAGTTGGAACGCCCTGTTCCAGGGGAATTGTCAACCTGTCTTCGGCGACTGAGCTACTCGACACAGCTATGCAAAAAACAAAGGAATCCACAGCCGTAGTAGGCGGAGTTTTTGCTGAAAGTTCAAAAGTATATTGAAGGCGCAGATGAGCTTGGTGGCATACGATGACAGTTAGGTCTGGAACTACAACTGGTACAAGACAAATGGACGAGGTTCTCAGGCAACTACGTGCCAAATTCGTCATGTCGTGCCAAGAGCGGTTGGAAACTCTCTCAACTGCCGCAGAGGACCTGAAAGTTGATGCTGAAAACTCTGATGCCCTCGCTCGGGTTCGGCGAGAATGTCACAAGATCGCAGGTTTGGCCGGGTCGCTCGGGTTTGCCACCATCGGCGATCTAGCTGAGGAAATAGACATTGAGTTCAAAAAAAACCTACTTGTTTGGGCACAGATCGAGCCAAGGGCCCAAGAGTTGATGGCGCGCTTGGCAAATATCGAGGACTAGGCAACGCTTCTTCGAAACACGTTTTGAACGCACTATGCAGAGTATCGCTCGAGGAAAAACTTAAGAACACTGCTATACGTTGGGAAGTCGCATTGGGCACGCAACAAGAAACGCTGAGACAACTAAAGCGAAAACAAAAGCGGAGGTTGTCGCTGATTTACGCTGCGATTATCCTTCTTGGCTGTTTGAGCATTATTCTTATGGACAAGGCGATTACCGCGCAGAAACTTGAGGCAGAGCGGTCCGCCGTTCAACGGTCTCTCAATTTGACCAAGTTTCGCTTGGAGCGGCTTATTGAAAGCTACAGCCACATGTCGCGTAGTCTTTCTGTGGTGCAGTTGACCGAGACTGGAGTGGAATTTCAGACTTTGGCCCAGTTGCTTCGCGATAACAATCCAATCATTATCAACATCGCGCGTTCGCAAGATTTTATTATCACGGATGTCCACCCTGTCGAACCAAACCGAGCCCTTCTTGGATACGATTACCGCGATTATCCTCAGCAACTGGCTACGGTGCAACGCGCGTTGGACAGCCAGGAAACGGTGATCTTCGGCCCGATTAGCCTGCTTCAAGGTGGGTTGGGTCTTTTGCTGCGAAACGCCCAACCTAGGCCCGACAATGTGGTCGGAACTATCGTTCTCGATTTTAACCGGCTTCTGGCTGAAGCCGGAATGGAAGCCGAGCCGCGTGAATACGCGTCGTCGGCGCGAACCGAGATTGCGGACTTGGGCACTCAGATCGTTTTTGGTACCGAAACCGTATGGTCGGCTGCCCCAGTACTGGCCGAAGTTGAGCTGGGGGATGTCAGGTTGGAGTTGGCCAAAGCACCGGCGGGCGGTTGGATGCCAGATACGGCGCATCGTCCGGTGTTGATACTCACAACAGCTGTTCTGGTTATGATTGCTTTGTTTGGAGTTAACTATGCGCGACGGCTGATCGTGGAACGGTCGGACGCCAGACGGCGACTTGTCGATGCAATCAACTCGATTAATGACGGGTTCGTCATTTTCGACAGACAGGACAGATTGCTTTTGTGCAATCAGAAATACCGCGATTTCTTCAACGTTTCCAGCCACCTTATCGAACCCGGGACACCTTTCGAAACAATCCTTCGCGACGAGGTCAGGCAAGGCCAGTACCCAGAGGCGGAAGGGCGCGAAGAGGAATGGATAACAGAACGACTTGAGCTTCATGCCAACCCCAATGCCCAAACTGAAGTCGAACTTGCCAACGGAAGCTGGCTAAAAGTTTCAGAATCTCAAATGAGAGACGGGAGCACCGTCGGGATTCGCACAGACATCACTGAACTGAAAAAAGCGCTGCAAGCGGCAGAAGAAGCGATCGGTACCAAGACCGAGTTCATCAACAATATGAACCACGAGTTGCGTGCGCCTTTGACTGTCATTTTGGGATACATTTCATTTTTTAGGAAGGTCGAATTGTATCCACAGTACCAAGCCCTGAAAAATGCGATTGGTACAGATGCCGAGCTGTCGCGATTGTTGGATGATTTCACGGGCGTAATCGTCAATCAGGCTACAAAGTCCGAAGCTTCCGGAAAGCACCTGCTTGGCTTAATAAACTCTGTTCTGGATTGGGCCAAGTTAAGCTCCGGCAACGTTGAACTAAACTTGGAAACCGTACAGCTCGGCACACTCTTGACCGAATTGGGCGAAGAGCTGGGCCCTACAGCCGAAAAGAAAGGGCTTCGGCTGGAGGTTCGGGTTGAACCGGTTTCGATTGAGGGAGACCCATTGCGCCTGAGGCAGATATTCGTCAACTTGCTCAGTAACAGCATAAAGTTCACAGACAAAGGGTATGTCGCCGTTTCCGTCGTACAGGATGGTACCTCGGTTGTGGTCTCAGTCAAAGATAGTGGACGTGGCATACCGGACGATCAGTTAAGTTTGATATTTGATCGCTTCATCCAGGTTAACGCAAATCAGAAAGGCCAGACAGGAACTGGACTTGGCCTTACGATTACAAAAGACTTGGTCCAGTTGCATGGTGGGCAGATTACGGTGTCGAGCACTTACGGTGTAGGCAGTACGTTTCAGGTCAGGTTCGAGAAGGATACTCCTTCTTCCCGTGAGGCAGAAAATACCGTTGCTGAGAAATCCGATGTTGTTGAAGTTGGCGCCCAACCTGTTTGAACAAAGGGTATTTGCAATGAGTCTCTTGAAAAAAGTGGTACATGTAGACGACGATGAAGACATTCTGACTATCACTCGTATGTCGTTGGAACTCGTCGGCGACTTTGAAGTCACCCAATTCAGCTCTGCAAAAGATGCGTTGAATAATCTGAAGAGCCTGCAACCCGACCTTTTCCTTTTGGATGTGATGATGCCGGACATGGATGGCCCCGAGCTTCTTTGCGAGCTGCGAAAGCGCCCGGAATTTCGAGATACGCCTGTCGTGTTTATGACTGCAAAAGCTGAATCCAGCATTCAGAACACCCCCATCAGTGAGAGTGCTTTGGCGTATATAACGAAACCGTTCGACCCTTTCGCACTTCCAGAACAATTGAAGTCCTTGCTTAAGAACGGGCTTTGAATTTCAATTGCTATCCAAACGCTTAGAATGTCCTCGCTTCCTAAATTGTCGTGGCGTCACGGAGGTAAGTTTTTGTTGCTTTCAAACTGCGGTGCTCTACCATAAAGAGTATTCTAATGCACTGTAGTGCCTAGAAAGTGTATACTTTGAGAAATTAAGGGGGTTTTGACTTGAGCAGTCCGCCTGAGTCTGAAACGGGTGGCGTGGTCAACTCTGAAGTGTCGCCTTTGATGCGACAAATGATCGACTATTGTCAGGTTGGAATAGATCTGACAGGGCAGCGGTTGCTCATTTTCGCAGCGGCTCTCGCACTTGCGGCATACTACTATGATGACAAATTTGCGGGAATCCTGCTGGTGCTCGTAATCGCATCAGAACTCTTTGATTATTGGCTTTTCAACAAGGTAACGTCGCAAGAAAATACAGATCATCAAGCAGCCAGACGTCTTTTACCCTGGCTTTATCTGAGCACACTTCTCAGCACATCATTGATCATCGCATACTCGGTTGGCATTGCATTTATTCAAGGACCGACAAGCCATTTCATGGCTTCATTCTTTCTTTTTGCGGCAGCCCTTTTTGCTGCGATGCACAGCCACTATGTCCTGCACGTTCTGGTAACCCGCCTTTTATGCTTCGGAGTTGCCTTTCTGTTCATACCGATCAGGGATATCGTGATTACGGATGCCCCCATTCAATCGGAGCTCTGGGCGCATCTATTCACAAGCATCTTTGTTCTTACATTTATCGTCGACAGTTCGTTGGGTTACCTCAGGATTTACCGACAGCGTGCTGCACAGTTCGACCTGCTTCAGGACGAACATGAAAAATCAAAAATGGCATACAAGGCGAAATCTGAATTCATCTCAACAATGAGCCATGAACTCAGGACACCGCTGACATCAATCCGGGGGGCAGTTGGTCTCGCACAGTCAGGCAAGCTGGGTGAGTTGCCGGAAAAAGTAGCCGATGTTCTGGATGTCGCCAGCCGCAACTGCATCAAGCTTCTAAAGCTTGTAGACGAAATTTTGGATCTTCAAAGCGTTGAGTCCGGTCTCATGAAGTACGCGCACGAGTTGCTCGACATACGTCAGGTTGTTTCCGACGCAGTTGAAGACACAAAATCCTTTGCTGTCGAACGTGCTGTGTCCATTAAGTCGACCCTGCCGGATCAAGCGATAGTTGTGCGCGGCGACAAACACAGGCTTCAGCAGGTTTTCGAGAATATCTTGTCAAATGCCATTAAGTTTTCGCCTGCCAAAAGCGAAGTTCTGATCTCTGTGGAGATTGAAGATACCAGGGTGAAAGTACTGTTTCGAGACGAGGGAATAGGCTTGTCCGAACAGGACCACGAAAAGGTGTTTGACCGTTTCACACAGGTGGATTCATCAGATACTCGGAAAATCGGAGGCACCGGCTTGGGCATGAACATTTCCAGGCAAATCATGAGTGCGCATGACGGAAGCATCAGTTACAAAAAGAATGATGGCCCAGGAACCACTTTCCTCGTAGAGCTGGAGCGTGCCTTCAACAGCTCAGGACTTCGTTAGGCGCCTATTGCGATCATGGAGCCCACCAGGCCCAACTGGACCGAGCGTGCATATTTGGGCGTTATGAAGAACAATAGCGGAACGCCGTCCGGCTTGACGAGATCTTGATCCTTACCCAATTTGCCCTTTCGTTTGGAGGGTATTGTATTGGAACGAGAATTTCTGGCTGTCTGGAGTCTGTCTTACGCTGATCTTGAGTTTATAAACAGCTATCGGCACGCAATGCGGATTGGGTTGGCTGCCCAGTTAGCGCACTTTCGGCGCTTCGGGTATTTCCCAAAGCGACTGAAGGACCTTCCATCGGAATCATTGGATTATCTCGCTGAACAGCTTGGTGAGGATGTCGCGCATGTGTCGAACTATGACATCGGTAGTGACACGGCGCGCCGCCACCGGTTGGAGATTCTACGCTTCCTCGGCATTCGCCGCGCCAATGACCGGGATCGAGCCAAACTGCGCGAAGCACTTGCATCGCAGGTTTCGACTTTGGGGCCCTCCACGGAAGATCTCGTTCAATTCGGCTATCAATGGGCCTTGGGCCAATCAGTGTTCATTCCATCCCGGAAGATCATGGAACGATTGGTGCGTTCCGCGCAGTATAGTTTTCAGGAAGAACTTCTGGAGCATGCATCCAGCCGGTTGTCATTGCAAACCATTGCAGCACTGGAAGCCAGCTTAGCCAACCCACGCGGCGATCATGGCTTTCAAAGCCTAAAAGACGATGTTGGCGCAGCCACGCTGGACAATGTATGGACTTCGTCCCTGTTTCCGGACACTGGGGTACTTTACCCCTGTCCATGAAAGGGGCACCGAATGGGACAACATCG
>NZ_JBXWTH010000078.1:0-4759 GCF_059613825.1 Ruegeria sp. SATB027 | reverse complement strand
GCCTTTAACAATATGACTTGGAAAATGGCCGCATAGGGTCAATAGTGAAACTGTCCGGAAACAGGGACGAAGTCCAGCTGAGGTCGCGCCGTTGCCAGCGTTCATAGTCTTCCCACCAATTCGCTTTGAGCCGAGAAACCGTGGTCGAGGACAGGCCCACCGCATTCGGGCCCAGCAGCGCGGCCAGGGCCTCCTGAAAATCGCCGGTAGAAATGCCCTTGAGGTAGAGCCAGGGCAAAAGCTCTTCGACGGATTTCGCCTTGCGAAGATAGGGCGGCAGGATCGACGAGGTGAACCGAACTTTCTCGACCTGCGGGCCGCGATCCCGAACGCGTGGAACCTTCACGGGCACCGGGCCGACACCGGTCATCACGTCGCGCTCGGGCAAATGGCCATGCCGAACGACCCGAACATGTCCCTCTGGCGTCGTCTCACCAGAAAACTGAGCAAGCAATGCGCTCACCTCTGCTTCAAGCGCCTGCTCGATCAACTGTCGTGCCCCTGTCCGGATCAAACCTGTCAGCGGATCGGAAGAAAATCCGTTTTGATCAGGCAAGGCGGTGATGGTATCTTCTCTCATGTGGCATATCCCTTTCTCTGCAGAGAATTGACGGCGTTCTGAACACCGCCATGATATGCCGCCCCTCAGGGCCATCACCAACTTTCAGCTATTTCTCACCTTGCCGAGGAGCTGGGTAATGTCTCGAAGGCTTGCCAAGTCATGGGCATGTTACGCGACACGTTCTACCGCTACAAATCAGCGGTCGAGGACGGTGGTGTCGAGGCGCTGTTCGAGCGCACGCGGCGCAAGCCTAATCTGGCGAACCGGGTGGATCAGGCGACCGAGGACGCGGTGATCAAATCCGCCACTGATTTCCCGGCTTATGGCCAGGCCCGCACTTCGAACGAGCTGCGTAAGCTGGGTGTCTTCATCTCGCCATCAGGCGTCCGGTCGATCTGGCTGCGGCACGATTTGGCCAACTTCAAAAATCGGCTCAAGGCGTTGGAAGCCAAGGTTGCCGAGGAAGGCACAATCCTGACCGAGGCCCAGGTTCAGGCGCTTGAAAAGAAGAAGCTGGACGATGAAGCCTGCGGCGAGATCGAGACGGCCCATCCGGGCTATCTGGGCTCGCAGGACACGTTCTATGCCGGCACCCTAAAGGGTGTTGGACGCTTTTATCAGCAGACCTATGTCGACACCTATTCCAAGGTGGCTCATGCCAAGCTCTACACCACCAAGACGCCGATCACCGCCGCCGATCTGCTTAATGACCGGGTGCTGCCGTTCCATGATGAGCACGACCTGCCGGTGCTGCGGATCATGACCGACAGAGGCACGGAATATTGTGGGCGCGTCGACAAACACGACTTCCAGCTCTTCCTGGCAATCAACGATATCGATCACACCAAGACCAAGGTGAAATCACCGCAGACCAACGGCATATGTGAACGCTTTCACAAGACGATTTTGCAGGAATTCTATCAGGTCGCGTTCCGCAAAAAGCTCTACGAAAGCATCGGCGCGTTGCAGGCTGATCTCGACGAATGGCTGCGCCACTACAACACCGAACGAACTCATCAGGGCAAAATGTGTTGCGGCAGAACGCCGTTCCAGACCATGATTGAGGGCAAAGAAATCTGGAAGGAAAAGTTCGTGAACTGAACTCGGCCTGACAGACGCCGCCAGAAAAAACGGCCAACTGTCAGATCACATCTGAACCACTACACTTCAATCGATTTGTGCTACACGCCCATCCCAGGCCGAAAGCAGCGCAAGACACCCGTCCGGTATGACAAGCGCCGCTACAAACGACGTAACCGGATCGAGATCATGTTTAGCAGGCTCAAGTATTGGAGGCGTGTCGCGACCAGACATGACCGCTGTCCCAAAGTGCTCCTCTCAGTCATCGCACTCGCGGCGACCGTCACCTACTGGTTATGGACCCTGACCCTAGGGCTCACGGTTCGTTTCATCAGAGCGGATGCCTGCACCAAAATTCATCGAGTGATGCTCGACAACTTCAGCGACAACAACGTCATACTCTAAGAAAACCCCGTTCTTGCCACGGTCCTTGGCGTATTTATGTTCCGGGTGAACATCCCATTCCTCGATCGCCTCGTAGCTTTCGAAATAGCCTATCAGAACCTTTTCGCCATCTTCGGCTGTGAAAACCTTGTGGCTGAGATAACCTTTTAGGCCTTTAACGATTGTGACCATCCGTGCATAGAGTTCATCAAACTCACCCTTAAAGTCTGGGTCGACGCGGTGGCGGAAAACCTCGACATGTATTGCCATTTCCTGTCCTTTCTTTGCTTTTGTTTCTCATGCATCCGATGCGCGTTGCAAGGGGGGTGGAACTAAGCCCGTGCAGCAGGATCGATAGACCCACGGTGAGCGAGACGCAAGACAGCAGCTCATCTTCGTTCGGAAAGTCAAACTGATCCATCATCAGAAGCGTAAAGAGGATCGACGCCAGACCTCGTGGTCCAAACCAGCCCAGAAAGAGCTTTTCCCGCGCTGGCAGGCCGCTTCCCGTCAGCGAAACGAAGATGGGCAACACTCGCACAATTGTTAAAAAAACAAATGCAAGGACGATAGTTGACAGGCCCGCATGGGCCAACCCGTCAGGCAGCAGGAATGCACCGAAAACGAGGAAGGACGCCATCGTTAGAAGCTGACCCGCGCCTTCCATGAACTCGCTGATGAAGTGGATGTCATGGCGGTATGTGTTGCCGAACACCATCCCCGCGACGAAGGCTGCGATAAAGCCGTTTCCATGGATGGCGCCGGCCACACCGTAAGCTGCAAAGGCGGTGATGAGGAACACCACGGCACCCGAAGCTTCCTGCATCAGGTCCCTGTTTTCCGCCCAGTCCATCGCCTTGGCAGCAATCCAGCCGATGGCGACCCCTGCGATAGGGCCAAGAATGATCTCGGTCATAGCTTCGAGCGCCAGACCGTCAATGCGCGCGCTGCCGGCAGCGGAGGAAGCGAGTATCGCACCGAGCAGAACGAAGGGGAGAACTAGGCCGTCATTGAGCCCACTCTCCATGTTGATTGTTTGGCTGAGATGATCCGGCACCTCTGGGTTAGACACGACAGACTGACCGAGGGCCGCATCCGTGGGCGTTAGAACGGCGGCTGTCAGAAGTGCAACTGCAAGTCCCGACGTCGGGTTAAGCCACAGTGCAACCAACGTTCCCAATGCAATCGTCAAGGGAAGGCCGATCACGAGCATGCGCGTTGGAATTTGCCAGTCCATTGCAAGCTTCTTGAACCGAACGTGGCTGGCGTCAGAGAAAAGAACGAGGATAAGCGCGATTTCGGCTAAGAGCTTTTTGCCCTCGTGGATCGTATCGGGGGCAAGGCTCGCGTGGAGCGGGCCGGACAGGACGAAGCCAAGTGCGGTGAAAATGATAGGAAGAGTTAGCAGGCTGCGAGAAATTGCCTTGCTAAAGAGCGAGTAAATGGCGAATGTCAAAAGCAACAGAAGGACTGTCGGGGTCATGTTTTCGGTTCTTCCATATTCAGCAGAGCGCTGTGCCGTGCCCGGAGTTTGACAAGCTTCGGTTCGATATAGGTTTGGCAGAAAGGCCATTTCGGGTTGAACTTGTAACAGCTGTGAAAGCGCTCGTCCGATGCCTTGAATTCGCGATAGGAAAGAACGCGCGTGACGAACGTCGCGCCAGTCTCGAAGGCAAGCTGTGACATGTAGCTTAGGCAAGCCGCTGATTGATCGGCATCAGTGGTATAGATCGCACTGCGATACTTCCCACGCATCTTGTGTTGGGCTTCGCTGGCGTGTGTTGCAAGGTGGACAGCGATCAGGTCCTTGGGGTCTATTACTTCAGGATCAAAAGTGACATCGGCAGCCTCAGACCAAGTATCATCGGGCACGTCAGATCGGATGAGACCCTGACGCACATCCAGAACGTCCCGAAGCGGTTGAAAAACCGCCTCGGTGCACCAAGGACATCCGCCTCCGAAACCGATGGTTGTCACCCAATCACTCCGCTACGGGAACCTGGCCTTGCGCCAGCTTGAGGCGCGTCCAGAGATTCATGTTGATCACGATGGCCGCGATTTCGGCGATCGCTTTTTCGTCGAAGTGAGAGACGAGTGTCTCGTGACGCGCGGCAAAACCGGCGGGGTCATAATCGGTCAGCGCTTCGCAATAAGCCAGTGCGAAACGCTCTGCCTCAGTATACATGGTGCTTTCTCGCCAGCTTGCCAAATGGGCGACTTTTTCGGCTACGATGCCTTGATCATGCGCCGCTTTGGTGTGCAGGATGAGGCAGTAGGAACATGGGTTCATCTGGGCGACCCGCAGACGCAGGAGTTGGGCCAACTGCCCGTCAACGGACAAGTCTGCCGTGTACCCCACAGAGGCGGCCATTTGCTTGGCGATTCTGTGGAACTCTACCAGATCGGGGTCAAAGCGGGTGTTTTCAAATGTAACGGACATGTTCGGTCTCCTAAGTTGAATTTCCTGCGCCATTCCGGGCGTTTCAGTGCGATCTTCCGTAGAATCGGACATGTCAGGCGTATTTCGTTAGAAAGGTTTTCGATCTCTTCGAAAACTACTGTGGCTGATTGTACACCCAACCCGCTCCCGCGGAAAGACGGGTCGACCTCGACTTGCGTGAGCGCCATTCTGTCGCCTTGCCAGCCGTAGTTAAAAATGGACTTCGTCCCTGTTTCCGGACACTGGGGTACTTTACCCCTGTCCATGAAAGGGGCACCGAATGGGACAACATC